>JBOFUF010000028.1:0-12593 GCA_051652445.1 Shewanella sp. | reverse complement strand
GACATTCACATCTAAGGCTGCGCCACCGCAAGGCATAAACTTCGAACGGCCACCGAGCACGGCTTGCAGCTTGCTATACACCAGCTTGTGCGCCAAACGCCATTGCAGCGACAACCACAATCCGCCCTTAGCACGACCTTGGCCGACTTCGAACTGACGTTGGCCAACGCGCATCGCCCATGCAAACAACTTCTTACGACCGTCGGCTGATTTGGCAACTTTATCTTGTACGGCGCTATACACTTTTTCGAGGAAACGCGGCACCACACACAAGGTATGTGGACGCACGGCGCTAATCGCCTCTTTCACTCTTTGGGTATTTTGCAGATAGACGTTATGGCCGCCACGGCACAAGACGTAGAAACTCCAACTGCGCTCAAACACATGGCTCAAGGGCAAAAATGCCAAAGACACATCGCCAGAATGGAAGGCCAGTTTTTGATCGTGCTGGCGTATGGTAGACGCCATATTACGGTAATCCAGCATCACGCCCTTAGGATCGCCCGTCGTGCCGGAGGTATAAATTAAGGTCAGTAAATCATCAAGATTTGCAGCGTGTAAACGCTGATTAAGCTCGGCTTCTTGCTCAATGTTTAACTGAGTGTCACCCGCCAGTAGGGTATCTAGATGCCAATGCTGATTGGCCTTATCGGCAGCGAGTGTCACGCTGGCATCGAATACAATCACATGCTCTAGGCTTGGGCATAAGGCTTGCAACTCACACGCCATGGCGTATTGCTTAGCGTCGTCGACAAACATCACTTTAGCGGTGGCATCGTTAACGATAAACCTCGCCTGCTCAAGGGTACTGGTGGGATAAATCGGCACCACAATCGCGCGACTCTTGAGGGTGCCGACATCGGCACAAGTCCACTGCGGGCAGTTTTGCGCCAGAATAACGCAACGGTCTTGCACTTGTACGCCCAGTTCAATCAACACTTGTGCAATTTTACTGCTGATTTCATCAAATGCTTGCCAACTCACCTGATACCAAGGAGCAGCCATTTCAAAACCTTCCAGCGCTACTGCATCCTTTAAAGACTCGCTCTGCTGCTGTAGTAGTCGAATAACATGATATTGATCGAGAGACATAAGAGACTCACCTTTTTAGCTTACAAGTGTACCGCTTTTGCAGCATTCTACCTGAAGCCCAAATAAAAACTAAGAGTTTTTGCTCTAACATTGTGCAAATGTCACACAAAGCACGCTGTAAATAGCTTTTTATCTGCGAATAACATCGCCTTGCCAGAGTTTTTGCTTATCCCCAAAAAAACACAACTTGCTCGAGTCAGTGCTTGTAAATGGGTTCACAACCGCTTATTTTGACATGAAAACAGTCCATCACTGCCCACCCACAAATTGTTAACATATTAATATACCTATACTTTGTATCTAAATTCACAACTTGCTTTGAAATGCAAAAAGGAAAGCGCTCATGATAGATAGCCTGACAAACAGGACGTTAAGCAAAATCGCCCAACGCCTTTCGCCAACTCGACCACGGCATGGCGCGAACGCCGCATGGTTCACACGTATGTTAAGCACGCGCAACTCAAGCCTGCTCACGTTGAGAAAAAGCGCGCTCGTGCTGGCATTGGCCACTACCGCGACGTGGGCAAGTGATGTGACAAGCCAAGAGACTAATACCAAGGCGCAGACGGCTAAGACAGACACCTGTTATGTGGAAGGCGTATCCGATCGCCTAAACTGCGGTTTTGTGACTGTGCCAGAAAACCCTAACAAACCCAATGGCAAACAGATCCAAGTGCATTACGTTGTTTTGCCTGCAGTGAAAAATACCCATCATGAAGAAGCCTTGCTGGCGATTGCCGGCGGCCCAGGACAATCGGCCATAGAGAACGCGGCAGGTTTCGATGCCATGCTGAGCAAAGTTCGCCAACAGCGGGATATTTTACTGATCGATCAAAGGGGCACGGGCCGCTCGAACCTGCTGACCTGCGATGAAGAGGCTCTATCTCCACTGTCCTTCGATGACGATGATGTTGATACCTTAGCCGAAACGCAAAAATGCCTCGCCAGCATCGATGCTGACGTGACGCAATACGGCAGCCTCAATGCCATAAAAGACTTCGAAGCCGTGCGAGCGCACTTAGGCTATAAAAAACTGCATATTTACGGCATTTCCTATGGCACACGTATGGCGCAACTTTATATGCGTTTATATCCAGCGCACTTAGCCACCGTCACCTTAGACGGCGTAGTACCTATGCAACAAAGCGTATTAGAAATTGGCGCGGCCATTGACCGTGGCTTCGACTTATTGTTTAAGGATTGCCAAGCAACCGCCGCCTGTGACAGTCAATTTCCGCAGTTAAAATGGGACTTTGAGCGCGTCGATGCGATGCTCGCCAAGGGGGCCGTCACTGAAAACGTCTACGATCCCGTCACGGGCGAGAAAACCATGTTGACCATGACGCGCGGTAAATTCTCTGGATCGATCCGCATGGCACTCTATCAAGCTAACATTCGCGCCCTCTTGCCCCATGCGATTCATCAAGCATCGAAAAACAACTTCCAACCCATACTCGGCTTATATTCCCTCACCCTAGACAATGCCGGCATGGCGATGGGCATGCACGCCTCCGTGGTCTGTGGCGAAGATATGCACCGCATTACCCCAACCATGCGCGAGCAGGCCAAAAAATCCTTTATGGGCAGAACCATGCTCGAAGGCTTAGAAGCGACCTGTGCCGTGTGGAAAGTCCCCGCCGTCGATGCCAGCTTTAGCGAACCTATCAGCAGCGATATTCCGACCTTGTTGTTATCTGGCGAAATCGACCCCGCCACCCCCCCAAGTTGGGGCGAGTTAGCCATGGAAAAACTCACTAATGCTAAGCACTTTGTCGCGCCCTATGCCACCCACGGCGTCGCCTATCAATCCTGCGCTAAAGATCTTATCGCTGATCTGGTCCGCTCGGGCTCAGTCAAGGATCTCGACAGCGAGTGTTTAAACAAAGATGTGCGCCGCAGCTTTTACTTAAATGCCAGCTCGGTGGAACCGCTTAATGCGACCAGCACAAAAACCACGACAACAGATGATCGCGCCAGCACTGGAACTAAGGAATAAGCCATGATTAAAGTCTCTAATCTCTCTAAGCGCATCGGTGACGTGCAGGCGCTGAATGACTTAAGTTTTGTCGCACAAAACGGCCAAATCACCGGCTTGCTCGGCCCAAACGGCGCCGGTAAAACCACCTGTTTACGCACTATCTTTGGTCTGCTGAAACCCGATAACGGCACGGCTGAAATTGAAGGTATAGATGTCGCCATCGACCCTATTGGCGCCAAGCAACAAATCGGACTTTTTCCCGACCCTTTTGGTCTGTATGAGCGTTTAACGCCACGGGAATACATTCGCTATTTTGCCGAGCTAAGCGGCCTATCATCCAAGGAGGCAAAAGAGGCCACCAGCCAAGTGATCACTAAATTGCGCCTCGAAGACATTAGCGATCGCCGCTGCAAAGGCTTCTCCCAAGGACAAAGAATGAAAACCGCCCTCGCACAGGCAATCGTCCACAACCCGAGCAATATTATCCTCGATGAGCCGACCAGAGGGCTGGATGTGATGAGCACTCGCCTACTGCGTGACATTCTTATCGACCTTAAAAATCAAGGACATTGCGTGCTTTTCTCGAGCCATGTGATGCAGGAAGTCGCCGCGCTGTGTGACCAAGTGATCGTCATGGCCCAAGGCAGAGTCGTCGCCATTGGCAGCCCAACTGAGCTTTGCATTCAAACAGGCAAAGACTCGCTCGAAGAAGCCTTTATTCAACTTATCGGCACAGATGAAGGGATAGCGGCATGATGACTCAGCAAAGATTACACCCGCAGGTTTTAACCTTTAAGACCTTGATATGTAAAAGCGTGACATTTAAGAACAGGGATAAGGGAATGACAGCATGAATAAAATAATCGCCATGGTGCGTAAAGAGCTCATCGATGCCGCCCGCGATAAGCGCTCTGTGATGGCGGGCCTGTACTACGCCATAGGCACACCGCTGATCATGTGCGGCCTGTTTATGGTATTAATTGGCCAGCTAACCAGCCCAGATGATTTAAAAATCACCATTAAAAATCCAGAAAAAGCCCCTGATTTAGTTATATTTTTATCTAAAAATGGCATCACTCAAGGCGCTGCCGATGGCTCTGATGCCAAAGATCTTAAAGCCAAAGACCTTAAAGCGATAGACCTTATCATCAGCGCCGACTATGCCGAACAGATGAACCAAGGCAAGGTCGCCGAGATCACTATCGTGACCGATAAATCCGATCAAAAACTACTGAAATCGATTCGTAGACTCGAGATACAACTGCAAGCCTATAGCGCAGAAATGGGCAGTTTACGCTTAATTGCCCGCGGTATTGACCCGCGCGTGGTGCAGCCACTTAAGGTGAATGTGCAAGACCAAGCCACCAGCGACTCTAAGGGCGGGATGATCTTAGGTATCGCCATTTTCACTATGATTTACTCGGTATTTATCTCGGGCATGAACCTCGCTATCGACACCAGTGCCGGTGAGCGCGAACGCAACTCCTTGGCGCTGCTACTGAGTCATCCGCTGACCACTCGCCAATTAGTGCTGTCAAAAATAATTGCGGTAAGCCTGTTTGCTTTGCTCGGTTTAGTGTTGATTTTATTAGTGTCTAAAATCGCCTACGCCTTTGTGCCATGGCAGGAATTAGGCTTTAGCGTCAACATCACCACGGAGTTTATGGCACTGATGTTAGTGGTCGGTATCCCCGTTGCGTTAATGGCCGCTTGTCTGCAACTGTTTGTGTCTTTTATGGCGAAAACCTTTAAGGAAGCTCAGTCCTATCTGACGATGGTGCTGTTTGTGCCCTTAGCCCTGTCGATGGCCGCCAGCTACAACATAGCGCCAGATATGCTGCAGTGGTTGCCCGTCTCGGGTCAGCAACAGGCATTAATGGATTTTATCAAAGGCAAAGACTTGCCCATGTTGCAGTTACTGGTTTCGACCTTAGGCACCCTCGCCATTGCGGTATTGCTCGCCTTTGGCATGGAAAGGTCACTCAAGAGTGAAAAAGTGATCTTCGGTTTATAAGTCACTTCGATTGATAAACTTGGGGACGATAATCCTGAACCCTAAGCCCAAAAACAACAAAGCCACTGAATTTTCAGTGGCTTTATTGTTTACAGGCTCGATAGCAAGATTACTTAGCTTTAGGCCTGAATGGCTTGATCACGGCTTGGTTGCACTCTAAATACGGGCCTTCCATCAAATCGATACAGTAAGGGATAGCGGGGAACACCGCATCTAAACATTCGCGAATCGATTTTGGTTTGCCGGGCAAATTCACAATCAATGAATCGCCACGCAACCCTGCAGTTTGGCGCGATAAAATGGCGGTGGGGACAAATTTTAATGATTCTGCGCGCATCAACTCACCAAAGCCCGGCATCATGCGATCGCATACCGCTTCTGTCGCTTCAGGGGTGACATCGCGTTTCGCTGGGCCTGTACCGCCCGTGGTGACAATCAAACAGCAATCCTGCTCGTCGGCCATCTTGATCAGCGTGGCTTCAATCACATCCTGCTCATCGGGGATCACTTGGTAAATCGGCTCCCACTCGCTGGTGAGGTAATCGTTAAGCGTGTCGATAATCGCCTTGCCTGAGATATCTTCATAAATTCCCGCGCTGGCACGATCGCTGACCGTCACAATACCGATTTTTGCTTTGCTCATAGGAAATCCCCAATGATGTTGAAATAAAACGACGCTGAAATAGCATCATGCCGACATAAAGCATGGCAAGCCGATACTTCTTCGACCCTAAGTCGGCGCTAAAATAGCATAAATGCGCAAAAAAGGCGGCGACTAAAACGTGATTTGGCTCGCGCAACGCCTTTTACCCTGCGCCACATTCACTCCGCCACCTACAAAATGACTGATGATGCATCACCTTAAATCCGCCGCGCATTCCAATACTTAGACGCCCAATAACTGTTATGTAGGCTAGAAATCTTCACCCCTTGGCTCGTAGACACATGCAGAAAATTATCACCACCCACGTAAATGCCCACATGGCGAGCACTCCAACCTGTTTTAAAGAATACCAAATCGCCTTTACGCAATTGATTGCGCGGCACAGACTGACCAAGGTTTTGCTGCTCTTGAACCGTACGTGGCAAGGTCATACCCAGCATTTTTTGATAGGCGACCGACACAAAGGCCGAACAATCGATACCTCGCTTAGTCCAGCCTCCCAGACGATAAGGGGCTCCGCGCCACTCCGAATGCAGTTCGGAGATATTGCTATCGTTCCAAACCGTAACAGGTTCAACTTGCGTTACCACAGACTTAGGTTCTGGCGCGCTAGCACAAGCGCCAAGGCCTAAGGCTAAGATGACTATTAGTAATCGTTTCATTGCTTCAAACTCATTGCAGATAGATTTCACAGTAAGATGATTGAATTTTTATCTGATAATTTAAGAGCGCTTTGGCTCAGGGCAAATCAACCGTAACGCACTCTAGCAGACTAATATAACCCAAAGCTTAAAACTATAACGTCATCCACAAAAACTATCACGTAAACCTCGATCCACCAGCCACACTTGCTATAGAAAGCGGATTATCAAGGCGATATCGCCCCGACGTTCACTCACAGCAACACCTATCGCATAACGCATAACGCATAACGCTTTAAATGATATCAAGTGACCTGTTGTTGGCATAATAAAAAGCGGCTTACTGCCAACGTTCAGTATCGACAGGCAACGGCTTAGATAAGCGAGTGGATTTTAAACCCATAAAAAATCCGAAGCCAATTAGCCTCGGATTGATATTTTGACTCTAGATTCACGTGCCCTAAGTGTGTGCTTATACCGATTCTAGCGTTACATTCACTAAACTAGGCGTATTATTCGCCGCTTTCTTCGCTGATGCGGCCATATTAGGCGCGGGCATCCGAATGGTGAATGACATCACTAACGCCACCACTAGCAGTGCTAGAATCACGTTGAACGTCGCCATAAAACCGCCAAATAACGAGGCGACAATCGAGCCAATAATACTACCAACACCAAACCCTAGGTAGATAACCCCATAGTTTTTAGTCAGATTATTCAGGCCAAAAAAATCACTCACGAGGGAGGGGTAAACGGTAATAGTGCCACCAAAACTAAAGGCAATACAAGCCACTGCGACAAAGAACAGCTTAGCATTCAAAGGCACGAACAGCAGCAATACCATACCGGTTAAGGTAATTAACTGTGCCAGCGAAATAACCCGAATGCGGGGGATTTTGTCCGACAGTATCCCCAGCACCAAACGCCCCATGAGGTTGGCCATCGCAATGACAGCAACGGCATTGGCGGCAACCAATACTGGTAAGTCGACCATCTTCTCGCCAATATCCTTGGCCACGCCTATCACATACAGCCCACTCATACAGGCAGATAGGAACATCAGCGCCAGCATCCAGTATTGCGGCTTACGCATGGCTTCAGCGAGGGTGAAGTCGCGGCTTTCGGCTTGCTGACTGACGGCAGATTGCGCAGGGGCATCTTTCATCAACATACCGCCGCATAAGACCAATGCCATCGCAATCAAACCCCACAATTGGAAGGTGGTTTCAAGGCCCGTCTGTTCAAGTAACAACACATTAATGTACTTGAACCCTAAACTGCCTAAGCCGTATGCGCCAATCGCTAAGGCTGAAATCAGCCCTTTGCGTTCAGGAAACCACTTCACACAATTTGACAAGGTCATCAAGTAGCCGGTGCCATCGGCAAAGCCCACTAAAATCCCTGCGCACAGGTAAAGCATCATCAAATTACTGGCTTGGGCGGTGAGCAAGAATCCGAGCCCAAGTAATAGGCCTGCGCCAAGGGTGACATTACGCACGCCAAAGCGTTCTTGTAATTTACCTGCCATAGAAGAGGCTACAGCTAAAGATAGGCTCAACAAACCAAACACAAACGCCACCTGGCTAACGGGTTCGTCAAGTTTAGTGGCCAACTGTGCATTAAACAGGCTCCAAGTATAAACAGAGCCAAGTGCAAACTGGGTGATAATAGTACCCAATAAGGTCAGGTACCGAGTACGGTTCATCTCGTTAGTCATGATGCATCTCGCTTTAAGATCAGGAATTGCCCCCACTATAAGAGAGATGCCATTCCCGCCGATCAATTAAGGCATGAAATGCAGATTTGCAGGAATGAATGACAATTACAGCCTCATCAACTGTCGAAACGCCTTAATATTACTGCGGCTAACGGGTACCTCGAACGACAAATCATGCAGTCGAATCAAATAGGTGCTATTGAACCAAGGCACGATTTCACGGATTTTATTGATATTGACACAATAAGAACGGTGGCAGCGGAAAAAGCCCTCGGCGGGCAAGCGGCTAACAAACTCGCTGATGGTCATCTGCATCACATAACGGTCGGTGCGGGTATACACATAAGTGAGTTTTTCATCGGCCTCAGCATAATAAATCTGCTCGCAGGGCGTCACGATGATCCGCTCACCTTTGACTAAATTAACGGTGCGATTCACATGACGGGCAGCCTCATACTGCGACTTTGGCGCCTGCCGCCCAGCCTGTTCAATCTTCTGCAATAAGCTGATGATCCGCGGCTCATTGTAGGGTTTAAGAATATAATCAAAAGCCTCAAGTTCAAAAGCTTCTACTGCAAACTCTTTATACGCAGTGACAAATACTACATGGGGTGGATGGGTCGACTTATGCAGATTTTTCGCCAACAAGAGACCATCAATAGACGGGATTTGAATATCCAAAAACACCACATCGACCTCGTGATCTTGCAGATACTTAAAGGCCTCTAAGCCATCTTCAAAGCTGGCCACTATTTCTATCTCACTGTGGCTCTTTACTAAATATTCTAGCTCTTCACGGGCCAGATATTCATCTTCAACTATGATGGCCTTAAACATACTTGTGCCTCATTTTCCGGTAAGTAAAAACTGACTTCCGTCCCCGGCTCGAGCCGTTTAAGCTGCAAACCTTCGCCGTACAATAACTTCACCCTCTGGTGTACATTCATCAAGCCAATACTGCTGCTTTCGATACGACCAGCGGCTACGCCATCAATCACCTCTTGGCTAATTCCATAACCGGTATCGCGCACGGCGACACGAATGCCCGCATCGTGTTTTTTCACTTCAATGGTCACTCTACCCGGCGCACTGCGCGGCTGAATGCCGTGCAAAATCGCGTTTTCAACCAAGGGCTGTAACAAGAGACAGGGCACACAAAAATGCACATCGTCTATTTCGAACACCACTTCAAGCTTGTCGCCAAAGCGCGCCTGCTCAATGGCCACATAATCGCGAACTTGTTTTACTTCTTCTTGGATATCAATTAGCTCATCGCCCTTATCCAAGTTATAGCGCAGGTAATCGGCAAGATTGGCAATCAACTCCCGTGCCTGCTGCGGCCGAATACGGATCAAAGATGAAATCGCATTGAGGGCATTAAACAAAAAGTGCGGGTTAATCTTGCTCTGCAGCGCCGTAAACTCCGCTTTGCGGGTCATTTCTTGCAGTTGCTCGATACGTGACACTTCCATCTGGGTTGAAATCAGCTGTGACAAGCCCACCGCCATCTCTCGCAGCGAGCTAGTGATGCGATAGTTATTTCGAAAATAAATCTTCAGCGTACCGCTCACCGTACCATTTTCACGCAGCGGAATAATGATGACCGAATGAAAGTCTGATAAATGATATTGGCGTAAGTCGTTATTAATAATGTTTTCATCTTGCTCTATCGCCCTTTGAGTCATCTCGCTAATCGCTTGGTGACCATCGACCTCGTAGTAGTTTTTACCTACGCCCATATAGGCTAATACATCGCGCGTATCAGTAATGGCCACGGCATCGGCATGGATTTCATTACGGATCACGGCGCACACTTGCTCTAAAGCATGGCGGTCAATTTTGCGGAAAAAGGGTAAGGTTTTATTGGCAATATCCAGCGCGAGTTTGGCCTGCTTAGCAGCAATTAACTCTTTCTCATCGTCAAGATCTTGCACTAGCTTGATAATCAGCCCAATGCACACCGTGCCCGCAATCATGGGATAAGCAATATGACTCACAATCTCGACTCCCACCTCGTGCGGCTCTGTCAGCAGCCAAATCAACAACATGGTCAGTGTTTCACATAACATGCCTGCCGCAATACCATACATCCACCACTTGGATTTGGGGCATTTGTAATAAATCCATGTCGCCATAAGACCCGCAATAATGCTGGCGATTAAACACGGAATAGAGGTATCGCCATCCATGTCAATCAGATATCTATGCAACCCCGACAACACACCCGCAGGAATACCAACCCAAGGACCAAATAAAATCCCGCCGGAAATACTCGCGATAATACGCACGTTAATCAACGCGCCTTCAACCTCAATACCGGTGTAGGTACTAAATACCGCAAATAAACAAAATATCGCCGCCACAGAGACCAGCTCTGCGGGGGTGTGATTACGCTTCTGAAATAAACGCTGAAACGGTCGAGTGCGAGTTAAAAAGAACAGGGTCATCAGCAGCAAGGCCGCCCGTTCAAATACCGCCAATAACATCATTTGATTTTCGAGCACGTTTTCTCCTTGAACGATCAAACTAAGCCATAGCCTAATTCTATCTGTGAATTCTATCTATGTTAGTGTTTAGCGGTACGCTCAATGGATTAGGATAAATACCGGCTTGCTAAAATAAAGGATAGATAAAACTCCCATACCCGCGGACTCAGTCACACATTCGCGCTGAGAGTACATACTAAGCCACTAAAAATGCTATAAATTTTACGGGACACATCTCAAATAGAACACTCAAAACACCACAGTGTGCATGGCGTTATGCTCACCATGATAGCAGGCTCATCGCCTATCAATGGAAAGACAATAAGCCACAACAGAACATCACTAACACAGGTATAGCTGTCGAGCAGAGTCTATGCATTATCTTTATGGATTGTAGCGACGGGTTGAACGGACCAAAGGTGGTTTTGCTAACGAGAACGGTTTACTCAAGCGGCTTTACGCGGGTAAATTGAAGGCATCAGAGCGCTGGACGCATCCCCTCAAAAATTGGAATTTGACACTGTCACTACTCTCAATTCATTTTGAGGGACGCTTACACAAAAGATTTTATAGTCTCGAATATAATGACTGGGATTAAGCCACGGAGCCACTAGCAGCGTCTTTCGCCACCCGCTTATACAAACTGCTCGTCAATTGCCGACAGCATGGTGGCCAGTTCAACTAAACCGCCCTACCTGCTGCGACGCCGGATGCCCAGGCCCATTGAAAATTAAACCCACCTAACCAACCACTGACATCCATGACTTCGCCGATAAAGTAGAGTCCTGCGACTTTGCTGGCTTCCATCGTTTTGGATGACAACTCATTACTATCGACGCCGCCTAAGGTGACTTCTGCGGTGCGGTAGCCTTCGGTGCCGTTCATCAATACTGTCCAGCGGTGTATATCATCCGCCAATTGTGCGCGCTCGGCATGAACTAGCTGATTTAAGGCTTTATTCAACAGGGCTTCATCGAATAGCACTTCGACCAAACGTTTAGGCAACCATTGGCTCAAGGTATTACGCAAACTCTGTTTAGGATGCGTGGTGAGCTGTTGCTCTAGCCATTGCGCCAAATCCATATTCGGCAAGAGATCGATGTCTATGGTTTCGCCCGCTTTCCAATAGTTGGAAATCTGCAAAATGGCCGGGCCAGATAAGCCGCGGTGGGTAAAGAGTAAAGCTTCGCTGAACGCAGTGCCATCTTTGGCGGTAATGCGGCTCGGCACTGCGATGCCCGACAAAGGCTCGAAACGGATTTTATCTTCACTGTGCCAGGTAAACGGCACTAGACCTGCGTGAGTTGGCAGCACGTTTAAGCCAAACTGCTCGGCCAATTGATAGCCGTAAGGCGTGGCGCCGAGTTTAGGCATGGATAAGCCACCGGTGGCGATAACCAGTGAGTCGCAGCTCAGTTCACCATTAGAGGTATTGAGCTCAAAGCGCCCAACTTCGGTCTTTTTAACCGCCAGAATATCGGTGCGCAGCTTAATCGTCACACCCGCCCATTCACACTCGGTCAATAGCATAGTGACTATCTCTTTGGCCGAGTCATTGCAAAACAGTTGGCCGTGATCGCGTTCGTGGTATTCAATGCCATGACGCTCGACCAACTCAATAAACTGCTGCGAGGGGTAACGCGCGAGCGCCGATTTAACAAAGTGAGGATTACCACAAAGAAAGTTAGCGGGCTCGACTTTAAGGTTGGTGAAGTTACAACGCCCGCCGCCGCTGATGAGGATTTTACGCCCAGCTTGCTTGGCATTGTCGAGTACTAATACATCACGGCCTCGGTAACCTGCTGTCGCTGAACACATTAATCCAGCGGCGCCAGCTCCGATAATAATGACATCATGATGTTTCACGCTATTACTCCACACAGATAAATTGATTGGTATTGGCTGCCAACGGGTCGTTTGCTGACCCGCTAGCCTTTAGCAAGCAAGTCATGCAACAACTAAACCGAGCAAAGATAAGCTCAAACGTTAGGCACAACCCCC
>JBOFUF010000027.1:0-2711 GCA_051652445.1 Shewanella sp. | reverse complement strand
ATCACGAATACCGTATTGTGGCTCTAACCACTCTGGACGGGCTGCATCATCACCGGCTTTTTCAAGCATGCCTTGCACATGGCCTAATTCCCAACCTTGGGCGACCAATTTAGCTTTGGCTTCAGCAGGCGTTGGCGAGGCTTTGATCATGGCGATAATCGGGTCGATGTTGGCCAGTGCCACCGCTAACGCTTCGAGAATATGGGCGCGCTCACGGGCTTTACGTAATTCAAATACCGTACGACGCGTCACGACTTCACGGCGATGCAAAATAAAGCATTCGAGCATTTCTTTAAGGTTAAACAGTTTAGGCTGACCATTGGTCAGGGCTACCATGTTAATCCCGAAAGAACACTGCATTTGCGTTTGTGAATAGAGGTTATTTAATACCACCTCGCCCACTTCGCCGCGCTTAATTTCGATAACGATACGCATACCGTCTTTATCAGACTCATCGCGTAGGCCGCTTATCCCTTCAAGCTTTTTATCTTTCACCAGCTCGGCAATCTTTTCGATTAACCGGGCCTTGTTCACTTGATACGGGATTTCAGTGACGATAATGCGCTCGCGGCCATTATCTTCAGTTTCTACACTCGCCAGTGATCGCATAATCGCGCGACCACGGCCAGTTTTATAGGCTTCAATAATGCCTTTACGGCCATTGATCATCGCCGCGGTTGGGAAGTCTGGGCCGGGGATGTATTCCATCAACTGTTCAATCGACAGTGAGGGTTCTTCAATCAGTGCCAAACAGCCTTTGACCACTTCGGTTAAGTTGTGGGGTGGGATGTTGGTTGCCATACCGACCGCAATACCTGATGAACCGTTAATTAACAGGTTTGGTACGCGTGTGGGCAGTACAGCTGGAATGAGTTCTGTGCCGTCGTAGTTAGGGACGAAATCAACCGTCTCTTTTTCTAAATCGGCCAGGAGTTGGTGCGCTAACTTATCCATACGGATTTCGGTATAACGCATTGCCGCTGCGGAGTCACCGTCGACCGAGCCGAAGTTACCTTGACCGTCAATTAAGGTGTAACGCAGTGAGAATGGCTGGGCCATACGGACGATAGTGTCATATACAGCGCTATCACCGTGCGGGTGATATTTACCGATAACGTCACCGACCACACGGGCAGATTTTTTGTAAGGCTTGTTCCAATCGTTCTTCAATTCACTCATGGCAAACAAAACGCGGCGATGTACTGGCTTTAAGCCGTCGCGCACGTCTGGTAATGCACGTCCCACGATAACGCTCATGGCGTAATCAAGGTACGAATTCTTTAGTTCGTCTTCGATATTAATTGGCGAAATAGATGATGCCAGATCAGTCATAAACTGCTCGTTCCCCTGAAAAATAGCCGACAACGTATAATCCGTATCATTGCCTAGCCCAAAAACGTGATTTGGCATTCTAACACAGTTATTTAATGTCGCCAGACCTATCATTATCGAATTGAGAGTCTGGTGGCTTAATCAATGAAAACACAGTCTATTTGGTCGTTTTAGCGATAAAAAAACGTTGACATTCACGGCTTTCGATGAGGAAAAATCGTCAAAGGAATAAGTAAAAGGTCGATACGGAGCACAACAATTAACATAAAACCCAATAACTGCTGAAAATTCACTCAACCACAAGGGCTTAGCGCAGTCGAGCACTTTGTTTATCAAACATAGTCGTTATAATAGCCTCACAATACAGCTTCTTCAGGTAATAGCATGCATCAGAATACCAATGTAGACCCACAGGAAATCGCAAAATTTGAACGTATGGCCGAAACGTGGTGGGATCTCAACGGTGAATTTAAGCCGCTGCATCTATTAAACCCGCTGCGCTTAAATTATATCGATCAAACCGCGGGCGGCATTTTCGGTAAAAAAGTGCTTGATGTCGGCTGTGGTGGCGGCATTTTATCTGAAAGCATGGCGCGCATCGGTGCGAAGGTGGATGGCTTAGATATGGGTGATGAGCCCTTAGAAGTCGCCCGCCTGCATGCGCTGGAAACGGGCGTGAGCATTCATTATGTGAAAAATACTGCCGAGACCCACAGCCAAGATCACGCCGCTTATTATGATGTGGTGACCTGCATGGAAATGCTCGAGCATGTGCCTAATCCGCAATCGGTGATTAAAGCATGCTGTGACATGGTTAAACCTGGTGGCTATGTGTTTTTCTCCACCATCAACCGCAATATCAAATCCTATGTGCACACTATTTTAGGCGCGGAGTATGTGTTGAAGATGCTGCCGGTTGGCACCCACGAGCATAAAAAATTCATTAAGCCGTCGGAGCTGATTGAGCTGGTGGATAATACTGATCTTATCTGTATCGATGCCTTAGGGGTAAGCTACAACCCATTGACGGGCATTTTTAAGTACACACCTAAGGTTGATGTGAATTACATGATAGCTACGCGTAAGGTTGATTAACATGAGTCTGGCACAGATCAAAGGCGTACTGTTCGATCTCGACGGCACCCTCGCCGATACCGCGCCGGATCTGGTGCAGGCACTCAATTTAAGCCTTAAGGATGTCGGTATTGCCGCGCAGCCGTTAGCGGACATGCGCTTTGCTGCATCCCACGGCAGCTTTGCCTTAGTCGATGCGGCGATACCTGATGCACCGGCCGCCCTTCGCAGTCAAGTTCAGCAAGGGTTACTCGCCCACTACCAACGGATTAACGGTGATGATTGTGCGCTTTTTACGGGTATCG
>JBOFUF010000026.1:0-2253 GCA_051652445.1 Shewanella sp. | reverse complement strand
CCTTTGCGTTTTGTTGGTTACTTTATATCTTAACGTTTATGGGTGGTACTAGAGCAAATAGTACTAGAGCAAATACACGTTCAAGCTGCAGGCGCCGTGAGCACCGACGACGAGCGCTTGTTCGATATCGGCGGTTTTTGATGGACCCGCGATAAACACCCCGAACTCACCGACATCTAAGGTGATTTCTTTTGCTGCTTGATGCAAGTTCGGCACAATTTTATTGGCTGGCAGAGCTAAGATCAGGTTTTCACAGATAAACGGCGTGACTCTGTGGCCTAGATTCTTATTGTTCACCCAAATGGCGCCATTTTCGGCAACACCAATGTCACCTGGGATCACCGCATAATCGATGTCTTTTAGCTCATGGGCAGTGGATGGCACTTCGCGGTTTGCGGTTACGCCATCAACTAAAGAGATCACCTGTAACCCCTTTGCGATAAGTTCATCCACTTTGGCTTGCAGGGCGCTAAGGCCACCTTCTTTATGCAGCGTACCTGCGACAGTATTGAGGTTAGTCTCAAACTGGCCGATGAGGTTATCGAGCCTTGGCGTCACATCTATGCTCGGCATAGGATGATTTGTTAAGGCCGACAGTTTGAGCGCATTGAGAATTTCATGTTTACTCGACACTTTATAAGCTCCTGTGTTTCTTAAACCAAGCTTCGAAGCTGGAGTTCGGAGCGACGGGCAGTTCACGGTATTTACCCCATGCACCGCTAAAGGGTTTTAACAGACTCCCCGGTAGAATGCGCAGCGCAGTTCTGGCCACACTCATCGAACAGTTCAGCATGGTTGTGCTTGCCATAAATTTACCCACTAATGGCATATAACTGTTTTTGCCATAGGGGAGCTTTCCGGCTTCAGCCTTAAGGCGGCGGTGGTGGGAAATAATCTTATCGAGCGGCACCTTAGTTGGGCAGATATAGGTACAGCTGCCACACAAGGTACAGGCCCAAGCAATCGAGTGAGTGTCATCAACCTTAGCGCCCACTGCGATACCAATCGGGCCAGGAATGGTGTAGTTGTAGCTGTAACCGCCGGAGCGACGATACACAGGGCAAGTATTGAGGCAACCCCCACAACGAATACACTTCAATGATTCTGCAAGGATTTTATCCTTAAGCATCTCAGTGCGACCATTGTCGACGATAATAATGTGCATCTCACCGTCAACCTGTGGGCCACGGTAAAAGGCACTATAAGTGGTGACAGGTTGGCCGGTGGCATTGCGCGCCAGTGTGCGCAGTAAAACCGCGGCACTATCGACATCGGGCACGACTTTGTCGATCCCCATCGAATGCAGCTGCAACTTAGGCAGGTTAGCGCCCATGTCGGCGTTGCCTTCGTTGGTGCAAACCACGACGGCGCCTTTATCTGCAATCGCCATGTTTACGCCGGTCATCGCCGCATCGGCGCTGAGGAATTTTTCACGCAAATGCGCGCGGGCGGCGCGGGTTAAATATAAGGGATCGGACTCACCCGCTTTAGTGCCGAGTTGTTCATGGAAGAGGTCGCCGACTTCTTCTTTTTTCATGTGGATAGCGGGCACGACTATGTGCGATGGCGGCATGTTGGCGAGCTGAATAATCCGCTCACCTAAGTCGGTATCGATGACTTCAATGCCACGCTGCTCTAAGTACGGATTGAGGTGGCATTCCTCGGTTAGCATAGACTTAGACTTCACTAATTTTTTGACGTTATGGCGGCATAAAATGTCATGCACAATACGATTGTGCTCTGCGCCATCTTTAGCCCAATGGACGTGTATGCCGTTGTCGATGCAGCTTTGTTCAAATTTTTCAAGATATTGCGCAAGATTAGTCAGTGTATGGAGCTTGATTTCTGAGCCAAGCTGACGCAGTTGTTCCCATTCTGGGATGCTACCCGCGGCGCGGTCACGCTTTTCTCTGAGCATCCACAGTGCTTTTGAATGCCAGTCGACACGGCTTTCGTCGCGGCAAAATATATCCGCTTTGTGGGCATGGACTTGTGAGCCTTGACTCGCCTGGTGATTATGATTGTAAGCCATGGTGAGTCTCCTAAAGCGCGGCGTTTAGCACTTGCGCTATGTGGCGAATTTCAATCGGCAATTGCTGTCTGCGGATCATGCCATCAAGGTGCAATAGGCATGAGGGATCAAAACCCACCACATACTGCGCACCCGTTGCGGCGTGGGCGTGGGCTTTGTCTTTGCCCATTTTTGCCGACACTGCGCCTTCATCAACGGCGAAGGTGCCACCAAAGCCGCAG
>JBOFUF010000025.1:0-2897 GCA_051652445.1 Shewanella sp. | reverse complement strand
ATTCTGTTAGCTGTTGGCTTCGTACGTGAACTGTTTGGTAACGGTTCTCTGTTCGGTGTTGAAATCCTGCACAAGATCTCTGATGGCGGCTGGTACCAACCAAACGGTCTGCTACTACTGCCTCCGAGTGCGTTCTTCCTGATCGGTGTTTTGATTTGGATTATTCGTACCTATAAGCCAGAGCAAGTTGAAGCAAAAGGGTAAGTGCGATGGAACATTATATTAGCCTGTTAATTCGCTCTGTTTTCATTGAAAACATGGCACTGGCCTTCTTCCTTGGTATGTGTACTTTCTTGGCTGTGTCTAAGAAAGTCACTACAGCCATGGGCCTAGGGATTGCGGTAGTGGTAGTGTTAACTATCTCTGTCCCAGCAAACCAAGTTATCTATCAAGGGCTGCTAGCGCCTGGTGCACTGGCTTGGGCTGGCGCACCGGAAGCGGACTTAAGCTTCTTGAAATTCATTACCTTTATTGGTGTGATTGCGGCTTTGGTTCAAATTCTCGAAATGGCACTGGATAAGTACTTTCCACCTTTGTACAACGCATTAGGTATTTTCTTACCTTTGATCACTGTGAACTGCGCTATTTTTGGTGCGGTATCATTCATGGTTGAGCGTGACTACAGTCTGAGTGAAAGTGTGGTGTTTGGTTTCGGCTCAGGAGTGGGTTGGGCATTAGCTATCGTATTGATGGCCGGTATCCGTGAGAAGCTGAAGTATGCCGACGTGCCTAATGGCCTGCGTGGTTTAGGGATTACCTTTATCACTGCTGGTTTGATGGCCTTAGGTTTCATGTCGTTTTCGGGTGTGTCTCTATAAGAGTCATATAACGGCTTCTTGAATTGGACCTTCTAAGGATAAGTTAATGGATATTCTTGGTATTTTTAAATCTACTCCACTGGAGGTTTACCTCGGTGTGAGTATGTTTACTGCTATCGTCCTCATCTTGGTATTAGTGATTTTATTCGCTAAGTCTAAGTTAGTGGCTAGTGGTGACATTATGATCGGCATTAATGACGATCATGACAAAGCGATTAAAACCGGTGCTGGCGGTAAGTTGTTAGGCGTTCTTGCTGACAATGGTATCTTCGTATCGAGTGCATGTGGTGGTGGTGGCTCATGTGGCCAGTGTCGCGTGGTAATTAAATCTGGCGGTGGCGATATTTTGCCGACGGAACGTGATCACATCAGTAAAGGGGATGCCCGTAAAGGTTGTCGTCTTTCTTGTCAGGTTAACGTTAAAAACGATATGGAAATCGAACTTGACGAAGAAATTTTCGGTATCAAAAAATGGGAATGTGAAGTTATCTCTAACGATAACAAAGCGACTTTCATTAAAGAACTGAAGCTGCAAATTCCTGATGGCGAGTCTGTGCCTTTCCGTGCTGGTGGTTATATTCAAATCGAAGCTCCGGCTCACCACATTAAATATGCAGATTTTGATGTGCCTGCACAATACCGTGGCGACTGGGAACACTTTGGTTTCTTTAATCTTGAATCTAAGGTTGATGAAGAAACTATTCGTGCATACTCAATGGCTAACTACCCAGAAGAGTTTGGCATTATCATGCTGAACGTGCGTATTGCTACGCCTCCACCGCGTAACTTGACTCTGCCTTGTGGTAAGATGTCATCTTATATTTGGAGCTTAAAAGCCGGCGATAAAGTCACGATATCGGGTCCATTCGGTGAATTTTTCGCCAAAGATACCGATGCAGAAATGGTGTTTATCGGCGGCGGTGCGGGTATGGCGCCAATGCGTTCACACATCTTCGACCAACTGAAGCGTGTTCAGTCTAAACGTAAGATGAGCTTCTGGTACGGCGCTCGTTCTAAGCGTGAAATGTTCTACGTAGAAGACTTCGATGGCCTCGCGGCTGAAAATAGTAACTTCGTATGGCATGTGGCATTGTCAGATCCTCAACCAGAGGACAACTGGGGTGGTTACAGCGGGTTTATTCATAATGTGTTGTATGAACATTATCTGAAAAACCATGATGCACCAGAGGATTGTGAGTTCTATATGTGTGGACCTCCAATGATGAACGCTGCCGTAATTGGTATGTTGAAAAATCTGGGTGTCGAAGACGAAAATATTCTGTTGGATGACTTCGGCGGCTAATGTTCATTCGTCCTAGATAGAAAAGTTGCAGATGTTGAGGAGAATCTCTCATCTGCAACTTTTGCTTTTAAGGGCATCAATAAGAGTAGTAGGTCACTATGTTTCAGACCTTTAAGATCAATTCGTTGGCATTAAAGCCAACCGTTAACGGGTTAGTCCTTGTCGGGCTGGCCTTTTTTGTTTCAGCGTGTAGCAATCAGTATGAAGTCATGTCGTTAGCGGGCAGCACTATGGGTACGACTTACCATATTAAAGTTGTCCCCAATGAGCAGACGCCGACAGCGCAGTTGCTTCAAGCGGAAATTGATTTGGCCCTTGAATTAGTGAATGATCAGATGTCGACGTATCGGCCTCATTCAGAATTATCCCGTTTCAATCAATTGCAATTGGATCAAAGCGTTGAAGTATCGCCAGATACCATAAAAGTGGTGCAAGAGGGAATACGTTTATATCAAGTGACGGATAAAGCACTTGATATTACCTTAGGTCCTTTAGTCAATCTGTGGGGTTTTGGGCCGGATAAGCGTCCAACTACAATCCCCGCGCAGGCCGATATTGATGCCGCTAAAGCCAAAACCGGTATTAGTGAACTTTCGATTGAAGGCAACCGTCTAAGTAAGCACAACAGCCATTTATATGTAGATTTATCATCAATCGCGAAGGGGGTTGGGGTTGATAAAGTCGCTTCCATTCTCGATAAATACCACGCGACAGGATATTTAGTCGAAATCGGTGGCGAACTGAGTATTAAAGGTGCCAAAGGTGATGGAAGCTCT
>JBOFUF010000024.1:0-4294 GCA_051652445.1 Shewanella sp. | reverse complement strand
CCCTTGATAAGGTGGTTTAAAGGGGATTGGCGTTGGAGGAAGTGGAATCGAGATCTGGTTAACCGTTTGATGATTAACCGCCTCATTCAACGTTACTTCCATACCTGATTTTGGAATACTATCTAAAGAAATTTCACGTTCATTTAACCACTTACCTTTGTATCTTTCCTGTAAGTAAGAACGCGCATAAGGGCTAAAACCACTCGGCTGAGCGCCTGCAAGACTTCCAGCCCAACTGCCGCCAGACATCAAAGACCATAATCCTACGGGGGAGCCATCTTTATTAGTGTTAGACGAAGTATCGTATTCATCAGGCAGACCTAAAGCATGGCCAAACTCATGGGTACACACGCCCGTTGCCGCATCGATCGGCTGAATGGTATAACCGAATACTTTTGTGTTTGTGCCAGGAAGCGCATAGCCATTGGTTGCTTGGTCGACATAATATCGATGCGACCAAATTGCACTTGCTCCTAGTTTTCCGCCGCCGACCTCTTCGCCTACGCTAGAGTGGAAAATCATCACATGGTCGATAATGCCATCAGGCTCATCGTAAATACCGTTTTTGTTCAAATCATTTTGGTCTTCAATATCATAGCTAGCCAGCTCTGCTGCAGACATATTTGCAACCGCTTGCGATACGGCTTCTTTGACCAATTGTTCGACCTGCGCATCACTGTCATTGTTAGGATCATTAGCACCATAGTATTCGGCGTTTTGAGTCGCGGTATACCAGCCCTTTACATCACCCGTAAAGGAAAAGGTTTGCCCTGAGACCGCTTGAAAATATTGATAGGCCGAGTCTAGAGTCTGCCCCTGTGGACCTTTGAAGCCCGTAGGCGAAAAGAGTAATTCTTTGTAGTGGGACGCAGGATAACTCGGGTAGTACATGTCAGAATCACCAGCGACTAAGCCATTGTTATCATGCTTTAAATCAGGGAAATCCACTAAAACAGTGAGTACCTTAACGGTTTTTTTCACATCAGCATCGGCCTGCAAACGTTGTGCCGGTGAGCGCATTATTTGCGCTGACTTAGCTCTTTGCAGGCGTGCATGTGCAGCTTCAACTTCGATACGCGGCGCTTTAGGTTGTGCCAAAGTAGCACGATGAATATACGCTTCTATCGCCTCCTGCTTTACGTTATCACTGGCATCAGCGGCCACTTCGCCACGCTTAATCAACCAATATAAAATGCGATCTTTATTAATCACCCCCGCATCTGCAGGCGTATGATTCGGAGCCGCCATACTCGCGCCGCTAATCAATGCCAACATCAGGCCAAACGCTGTTACGCCTTTTGTACTTCGCATTTTAATTTCCTCTGTAACAGCTAAATTCCTTTACGCCATTGTGTTCATATAAGACTCATGTCTCTTTGAGTTAAGACTAGTATGTCTTGATGCGTAATCAACCTAAGGTTAATGACGCATAAAATGCAGAGACACAGCCTTAACGCAACATAAAATGCATCCGAAAAATGACTAAACAGCCTAAGACTCCCTCTCTAATAACACTGTATAAAATGTCAGTTCAGTAAATTGCCTGTAAGTCACTGCTCACTTTGCATTACAGCTGGTATACTACGGCGTTTTTTCAGCTTAATTTCCGTGGAATTCATGCTTTATCTTATTGCTAGCTGTATCGCACTCTTAATGGGGCCACTGTTTTATCGCTACTGCTCATCGAGTAGTGGCTTACAGAAGGGGCTCGATGGCTTTATATTCGTCTCATTAGGCGGATTAGTGCTGATCCACATATTGCCAGAATTACTCGAGCATGGTGGCATGCTTGCGCTCGCCTTTGTACTCCTCGGCATCTGGGGGCCTACCGCCAGCGAACGCCTATTTCACCGTTATTCAGAAGTCACCCATAATTTTACGCTTTTCTTGGGTATTGGTGGCTTATTACTGCATACCATCACCGATGGCAGCGCTATGGTTTTGGCGCAGCAAGACGATAGCTCCATTCTGCTGGCTCTGGGGGTCATACTCCACCAATTACCAGTCGGTTTTGCAGTATGGTGGATACTGAAACCCCATCTCGGAACACGTTGGACACTGATGATCTTTGCAGTCCAGATGCTATTTACAGGCATAGGCTATTTCACCAGTGAGCAACTACTTCCCTATTTAAATCTCGATGACACTGTCTACTTACAAGCCTTTATTACTGGCACAATTTTGCATGTGGTACTGCATCAACCCCATGGTCAGCATGAAAGTGATACGCAAGGCCAATATGAATACCAAGCTGGCATAGGTAGTTTGCTCGGCATAGGTTTACTCGTGATGTTGCTATTAATGGATTCTGGCGGCCATGAACATGCCCATCACGATCACAGTACTGAGCAATTAATGACTTGGCTATTAACCCTAGCGCCTATTTTACTCTTGAGTTATGGCGCAGCAGCACTGCGGTTTAAATTAGGTTTGACGCCGCAGGATAGCAGTTTAGCCCGTCGCTGGTTCCAACGCTTAGCTGGGCCTGAAGCCCTCGTGATCACAGCGCTACTTCTCGGTCCTTGGTTAGCGTTATTCCAGTTGCTTGTGGTGTTTATTCTGAGTGCGTATTTAAGCCATGCTAACGTCACCATTACCGATCCACACACTAAATTACCCAGCAATTCACTGCGTTTCGGCTTTGCTCATTTAGTCGATCGCAGCGCACCTTGGATTTTACTCAGCCTTGTATTAGTGAATTTAATTGGCCACCCTTCAATGCCCTTAAGCAATCCATTGCTACAGGTTTTTGTACTATTGCTGGTATTTTTACCGATGCGTTTTTGCAACTTAGGTGCGGCCGTACTCGCTCTTGCGCTGGCATATAGTGACTGGAGTCCTATCGCCGTTATGATGCCGCTGATTGCCGCACCTGTGCTCAATATCGCTCAACTTAAGCTCATGACATGGCTGCAAAGGGCGATATTACTGGCGATCATTGCATTAGGTTTAACCGCAGCCCTAAGCTTGCCGCTATGGTTCTCCTTATTGGCTTTGCCTGACGCGGTCAACTTAGCCGCACTGCTGATACTGTCAGGATTATTTGCCGCCAGCTTACTGCGCTTAGGTCCGCGTAAATTTTTACGCCGCTTAATGCTGAGCAAACCGGCGGTTCATACACACAGCCATACACACAGCCATACACACAGTCATGCACATAGCCATACCCATGGAAATGCACACGACCATCAACAAGACTCTTCACACAGCAATGCTGTCACACCTAACGTTGAGGTCCATTCCAATAAGCATTCACATGAACACGCAAAAGCAGATAAACACTCGCACCACTAACGCTGTTAATTTATCAACAGACAGGCTAAATTACTCTACCTTTGGATTAATTTAGCCTGTTATGTGCATACTCTTTGTCGCCATTAATGCCCATCCTAAGTATCCCTTAATCATCTGCGCTAATCGCGATGAGTTTCACCATAGGCCAACTGCGCCAGCACACTTTTGGCCACCGGAAGAAAACATACTTGCGGGTAAAGATCTGCAGGCTGGTGGCACTTGGTTTGGCATCAATCAACAAGGGCAAGTTGCAGGAGTCACCAATCTACGCATTCCGCAAAAAAACTCACAAGGCATGCGTAGCCGTGGCGAGCTGATTACGATGACGCTTAACTCAGGGTCGCTCGTGTGCCCTAATTGGCTAGTTGAACACAGCGACAATTATCAGCCGTTTAATCTCATCTTCGGCCAAGGTACTGACTTATATTGTTTTAACAGTATCAATAAAGACACAGTAAAACTTGCCAATGGATTTCATGCCATTAGCAATGGTGCACTCGATGATATTTGGCCGAAAATGGCGAAGGGACAGCAAGCGTTAGAAGCGGTAATCCGCCAGTCCAGCAGTATAGAAGTGCAAGTGCTGTTACAACTAATGAAAGACGATTCCCAGCCGCAAGATAATGAGCTGCCTAATACGGGAGTGGGCATCGAGTGGGAACGGCGTTTAGCTGCAATTTATATTCGTCATCCCGACTATGGCACCCGCTCCACCAGCATTCTGCTCAACGATACTGAGGGCAAGATGCATTTCACTGAAGTGAGATACGATGGCAAAGGAAGGCAACTCGGACAGCAAAATTTTCATTTAACGCCCCCTACCGCACTGCCATTGTCCACATGCCACCGCACCCAATGACAATATCGCGGTCAAGATGCAAACAGTGCGACGCGACTATCCAAACAGTGCAACGCGACTATCGCAATCTTCAGCCAATCGCACCATTAAATGCCATCACAAGGCTAGTCGCTGATTTTATGGCAAACGCTAAACATTAAC
>JBOFUF010000023.1:0-1970 GCA_051652445.1 Shewanella sp. | reverse complement strand
ACAAATTAGGGATGATTTTAATGTGGGACTCAAACAAATTACCCAAGATGGTAGTGCAGCGGCATTGCAGGAAAAGTATCGACGCCTAATGTCATTTGACAATGAAGCCGAGGCGTCGACCAAGCTAATAGAAACTAACATAATTAAAAACGATTCCTACTAGGGTATAGCTAAGAGCTTGGCCTAAAGCTCTTGGGTGTAAGACACTAAATCTCAAGGTTTTATTTCACCACCAGCACAGGACACTCAGCATACTTTACAATATCCTGCGTGACATGGGGTTTTAAAAAATCGGCTAAACCGCTACTTCCATGACTGGCGATGACCACCATACCGACATCGGCCGCTTCCGCTAAAATCTCATCAATAGCATCACCATGGCGTACCACTAACTTGATATTGAGTCCTTCGGTAAGATTCCGTTGCATTTCTTGCCGCAAAGTTTGCATTTTGGTGACAACAAAGGCGTTAAGTTCATTTTCTAATGTGGCAGGAATATCGACCGAAATACCATAACAATGGGCGCCACGGGCTGAGCTAGTCACATGTAACAACCGGATATCGACATGATAAATATTAGCCATTTCAACAGCATATTTTAGTGCATGGGCAGCGGTGGATGAAAAATCCGTAGGACATAACACTTCTTGAGTACGCATAAGCTTATCCATCATTTGAATTATTAATTAAGCGAGTTATTAAGATCAAAGTAGCACTCTTTTATAGCAGTTTGCTATGCTTCTTGCGTAGCCATTTCAATTAATTATGCTTTATCAATCAAAAATAAAGGACGCAATAAGCGTCCTTTGTTTTTGATGGCGTCACTGCCGCTAACTTATTTCACCACCAGTACGGGACAAACTGCACCGTTCGCCACCGCCTCTGATACATTGGTATGCAAAAAATGTGAAATACCAGTACGGCCATGACTCGCAATCACGACCATGCCAATGTCTTTACTATTGGCTTCTTCTAAAATTTGTTTTACAGGATCACCATGGCGAATCACAGTCGTGATCGGCAGCTCGGTATTCAACCCTTGCAACAGCGCCTGCATTTTGGTTGCAGCCGCTTCCTCCATGTTGTTAGCGAGCTCCTCTGGAGTGATGGATAAAATCAGAAAATTTTCATCCCCAACAGGTTGTTCTACAACATGTAAGATCTTTAAACCCACATTATACAAATTTGCCATTTCAATGGCATAACTCAGTGCATGGGCCGCAGTTTCCGAAAAATCTGTGGGCCAGAGTATTTTTCCTTTACGCATAATCTGTACTCCTTCTATGGCGCGAATAGATTGCTGAGTGAATGTTTGCAGCGTTTAATCAACAGAGTGAGTGTATCAACCAAGCAACGGCGTCACCATAACAAACCGTGATCTTATTCAAAAATACACCCAAAACCTTGCACTCTCTCGCCAAGCGAGCTAGGGTGAACCGACTAATCAGTCTGTATTTTTGCAGCAAATGTAACCGTCAATATTGGCACCTCAATCCCGTCAAATAAGACTTCGCAATCTCTCACTTGGAGCAACCACGATGAATATGGCCACCAAACAGCTTAATACTTCGCCACTGACTCAGTTGCTCCAACGCCAACGCAGCAGTTATTTAGCCGCGCCGAATCCTAATTACGCTACGCGAGTGGAGCAATTAACGCGACTTAAGGCGGCCATACTGCAATTTCAAACCCCCTTAGTCGAAGCCTTAAGCCAAGACTACGGCCATAGATCGATTGATGACAGCCTGATCGCAGACATTATGCCTGTCATCAACAATATCAATTACAGCTTGAAAAACCTCAAAAAATGGCTAAAACCCAGCGCTCGACATGCGGGGATCTTACTCGCCCCCGCCAACGTCACTGTGCATTATCAACCTTTGGGGGTGATCGGCATTATCGTGCCGTGGAATTTCCCCGTCATGCTGTCGATAGGACCGCTAGTAACTGCCATTGCCGCGGGTAATCAT
>JBOFUF010000022.1:0-1616 GCA_051652445.1 Shewanella sp. | reverse complement strand
TAAACTAAAGGAGCGGTAGTTCAGTTGGTTAGAATACCGGCCTGTCACGCCGGGGGTCGCGGGTTCGAGTCCCGTCCGCTCCGCCAACATTAAGATAAAAGCCTCTACAGCAATGTAGAGGCTTTTTTCGTTATGGCGTTGTGGATATTGGGCCCCAGTGATGCTAACGCTCAAATGGTAATTCTCATACTCGGCCATCATGTAGATGAAATCCTTATCAGAATATGAAGCTTTCGCTTCAATGTTAAAAATCAAAACCTACTTTTGCCGATCTTTATTCCACTTTATCAATATTGTTTCTTTCACGTTCTGAAAACCTCCTGTGCGCGACTTGGCAGTATTGACCTGTGACACTGAACTCGGACAAATTAAACGGTATAATGCCTTATGTCTTTCATGAGTAACGAAAATGAATTGTCGTCTTGGGTGTGGTGCTTGCTGTATTGCGCCTTCAATAACCAGCAGTATTCCGGGGATGCCAAAGGGTAAGGCGGCGGGTGAGCGTTGTGTGCAATTGAGCGATGCCAATTTATGTTTGATTTTCGGCTCGGCAGAGCGTCCGGCAGTTTGTCGTGATTTTGATGCGTCGGAAGATGTGTGTGGCCATTCGAACGCAGAGGCGCTTTGGCTGATTACCCAACTCGAATCTCAGACCTCTCATTAAGTTTATCGCTGATAGGTGAAATATGCAGTTAACTCGTTATACCGATTTTGGCGTTCGCACTCTGATGTATTTAGCGGTTCAGCCAGATAGAACAACTTTATTTAGAATTGCTGAAATTACTCAGGTATTTGATCTGTCACCAAATCATGTTTCTAAGATAGTGCATCATTTAGGCAAGATGGGCTATCTCGAAACCGTTCGCGGTAAAATGGGCGGTTTCCGTTTGGGTAAGCCAGCTGGTGAGATTAATTTAGGTCAGTTAGTTCGAGTGCTAGAAAACTCATTAGCGCCAATTGATTGCAGTAAACCTTACTGCCGATTTACACCAGCTTGTAAGCTTAAAGGCGTATTAGCTCAGGCAGTTGAAGCGTATTTGAATGTACTGGATCAATATACTTTGCTGGATATTGTGAGTAATCGTGATGAGTTGATCGCTTTCTTGCCTGACTTGTCTATTGCGGTGTTGCAGCTGGATTAGTGCCATGCTGATACGTCATACCGATGGGGCGTAAGCGGGATGCGGGCGCTAAATCTATCCCCTCCGTTTTGAGCCTTTGTAGGTTGGCCTTCGAGAAGCGCATCGTTTCTGGATATGGATGGGCAATCGCCACTAGCTCCCTTGGGTATGCGCCTGATTTATAATGAGTTTAAATGGTCTCTCGAGTGCATTGACTCTAGTGTCATTGTATAGAAACCGTTGGCGTTTTAATAAAGGAATACCGAGTTTATCTGCGTTTTCTCCCGCTTTAGTGAAGCGTGTTGTCATGCTATCAACAAAATGCCGCTGCTTTTGTTTGAGTGTTTCCATTACCCCGCGCATGGGTTCGTCCAGTTGAGTGAATAGACTCCCCATGTGGTTATTGGCACCTTTGGCAAAGGGAATGCTGTTAATCGCATCAATAACACGGGTGCGAATTTGTGCCTCAGTCATCGTATTGGTTAACCCCCCAGA
>JBOFUF010000021.1:0-4134 GCA_051652445.1 Shewanella sp. | reverse complement strand
GTTTGAGTTCCAATACCAAGATATATTCTTGGTCATTATCATCGACCGCCATCTGCCAGAACACATCTAAGTCATAGAGGGCGACTTGGTATAACTTTGTGTCATCCTTGGCTTTTTTGTAGGCGGGACGTGGATCTTGGCCGAGCACGCCGCGAATAAGTACGGCTAAATCTGTGTAGGTTTCCTGCTGGGCGTAACGCTCAATCTGCATCTTGGCATTATCGGAATACACCACTGAAATCAGTTTAGGCGCATCTTGGGCAATGCCGCCCACGGCATCGGTAATCGAATCTGAGAAAGGAATATAGGGCTTAATATCAATAATGGGCGTGCCATCAAGTAGATCCATACCGGAAATTTCGAGGCAGACTTTGCCCTTGCGCTGCACTACGCCGTGCAATTTCACGACAGACTGACCGATACCATTGGGGCGAAACGTGGAGCGAGTGGCGAAAACCCCGAGTTTTTCATTGCCGCCTAAACGTGGCGGTCGCACGGTAGTTTTCCAACCTTGGGCAAGATTCTCATGGAAGCAAAACAGTAGCCACAGATGGGAATATTGCTCTATGCCACGCACCGCATCGATATGATTTACATGGGGTTCGAGCTCGACATAACCACGCGCTTCAACAAGTCCGGGCTGTCTTGGAATGCCAAACTTTTGTTTATAGGGGGTGCGGCATGTTGCTACGGCAACAATTTGGTTGGTAAATATCATGCAAAAAACTACCTAAAGGGTAAGTATAACAACCGTCTAAGCGCTTCATTCACCAAGCATCTGTGAGCTAAAGTGTTAAACGGTTGAGAGGGTCATCTCATCACAGTGCAACATTACGCCGCGAGTTGTTTGGGTATATGCCTGCGGCTTATTCTGCGGTAGCCGTTTTGACGGCTTGACCAACGCATAATGCACGGCTGATACAACCTTGGGTCGCTTCTTCAAATATGACGCATTGCTTGATGATAATCCCGTTAGCCCCTTTATCTGCTGCATTGCGGCGGGCTTCGGTTCTGGCATCGGCTAGCGAGGCTGGGGCTGCATTGGTATCGGCCTGACAGGACTCTCCTTGGACTAAACCTTTCAATTCATAATGACCCTTTGGCAAGTTATCGCGTTCATAGAGCATGACATCGGATGCTTTGAAATAGTCATTGATCGCCTCACCGTCCAAATTACTGTTAAAACTGTAGTCGCTTGCACAGGCACTGAGCAGGAGCACGAATGCACTTGAAAGGATAATTTTCATGGTTTGACCTGAGGTTAAGGGGAAAACTGCGCAGCCTTGCTAGGCTGCGCCGATGCGATATTATTATCTGAGCAAATTCTACCGCTTAAGGTACTTTTGATAAAGCTGCTGATGGCGATTATTCAGATCTATCTGCCGCCCTTCAATCCAGATAGCCAGAATTTTATACATCATTGAAGTTACTTTGAGTCAATGGCCCGCACGCAATGGGTGGTTGAGGTTTTTGGTTTCAAAGATAATTTGCTTATCAGCTAAATTATCTAAACGCTCAAAGGTGATATTAAATTCGACTTGATGGTTTATTACGCCATTGGCAGATTTGTTTTTATTTTATTTTATTTTTGTTTTGTTTTGTTTTGTTTTGTTTTGTTTTGTTTTGTTTTGGTTTGGTTTGGTTTGGTTTGGTTTGGTTATACCCATTTGCATCGGCAAGGGTTTGCCTAATAAGTACAATGCTGCCCATTAATGATGAGGGATAATCTTGTTCAGACGAACCTTTATCGAATGCCATAAAAGGTTGACTGCGGGCACGATAAATCACTTCGTTGGCGGTTTGTCTGCTAATGAAAGGCTGACACCCGTGCCTTTGAAGATACCGTCGAGTTTGCGACTTTGTACACTCGTAAACCCATTGTCGATCCACTTTTTAGCGCGTTCTTTATTGGGGTAAACTATTGGGGTAAACATAATTAAACCCCTATTTTCAGAATGAATTGCGCCATTATCCGCATTGCCTCCAATACGTTTAATATCATAGACGGGGCGAGTGAGTCTGAGTTTAGGATATTGAAACTCAATGCCATAATCGGTAACAGGATCGATAAACCCAGGATAAATAGTATAACCACTTAAATCGATTTTAAATGCGCCTTTAGGAATGTCTTCGTGATCATTAATGGCTTTAATTCGATTATTTTTAATCAATAAAATGGCATCGATTACCCGTTTTACTGGGGCAATCATTAATTCTGCATGGGTCAGTGCAGTGAGCTTTATGCTGGGAATTGCTGTATTGGCTAGGGCCAATGTTGTAGGTGATACTAAGCGGGTGGTTATGCTGCGGTATGTGGCTATCTCACTGTTTATATGCATCATTTTATTCAAGCAGTAGGGGCAAGCAAAGATCAACTGAAAAAAATGTCAATACGAAGATTGAATTGCAACGTAACTTTATCGAGAAACGTTAGCAAGCAACTTTATCGAAAAACGTTAGCGAGAAACGAGGAGTGGGATTAGCGGTGCCATTTAAGATTGAAGTGATGATGGATATAAAAAAGCTCGCAACGAATGCGAGCTTTTGTATGTAAACACCGGTTAGCAACTGAAGCCATGACACTCAGCTGGATTAGATTAAGAAATCATCCATAGAACGACCTTTGTTGATCTCGTTCTTAAATACGGTAGGCATACGGCCTTGACCAGTCCATTGAAGCATTGCGCCGTTAACTTCAATTTGGTATTTAGCTGGACGAGGTGCACGTTTTTTCGCAGTGGCTTTAACAGCTACGCCACCTAAGTCATCAATTGATACACCAACGGCTTCCATTTGCTGACGGATTTCTTCAATCTTAGCATTACGAGTGGCCATGGCTTCTTCTTCTTCCTTGGCCATAGATTTGCGCTCAACTAAAATTTTATCTAATTTGTCGGCTAAATCACGTAACTCTTCAATGCTCAGATCTTTTACTGCAGCTTTAAAACGACGGCCATGAGTTAATATTTCTAAAAATTCGTTCATATCTGTTTCGTTCCACTCAATTTTTAATACAGGATAATGGTGAATAACAGCTAAATGATAGAAACTAATATAGTTTGAATCAAATAAAATTATGCATTTTGAGTAAATTAAATATTATTTATATTTTGAACTTTTTTTATCCACTCAAATAAGAGCCTAAAATGTTGCCAGCGAGTGGGTTAAAAAATACAAACAGGCGTTTGACTTTTGTTGACGCTAACGTTAACAGAACGTAAAGTTGCGCAATCCTGCATTGGTATTGACCAATGTTTTGTCCATGTACATGAACGTGTAGGAAGAAAACCCTATGAAAGTGTTGGTGCCCGTTAAGCGCGTTGTTGATGCCAATGTAAAGGTCAGGGTCAAAGCTGACAATACCAGTGTTGACACCGCAAACCTAAAAATGGCGTTGAACCCATTTTGTGAAATTGCAGTAGAAGAAGCGGTCCGATTAAAAGAAGCGGGCACTGCGACGGAGGTGGTTGTTGTCAGTATTGGTCATAAAGCTGTTCAAGAACAATTACGTACAGCGCTTGCGTTAGGCGCAGATCGTGCGATTCACATCGATACTGAAGAAGATCTGGTGCCAATATCCATTGCTAAATTGCTTAAAGCGGTACAAGACAAAGAGCAAGCCGAACTGGTGATTTTTGGTAAGCAATCTATCGATGGCGATAATAACCAAACAGGCCAGATGTTTGCTGCGTTAACGGGGATGCCACAGGCGACCTTTGCTTCTGACATTAAATTGGCAGCGAATGTATTGCAAGTGACCCGTGAAATCGATGGCGGTATGCAAACCCTTAAACTGTCTTTACCTGCGGTAGTAACCGCCGATCTCCGTTTGAATGAACCACGCTATGCCTCACTGCCCAACATAATGAAAGCCAAGCGTAAGCCATTAGACGTCTTTACTGTGGCAGACTTAGGCGTGACGTTAAAGTGTCACCAAACGGTGGTGAAGGTCACTCCGCCAGCGGAACGTAAAGCGGGCATTATGGTAGCGTCGGTAGCTGAGCTAGTTGAAAAGTTAAAAAATGAAGCGAAGGTGATCTAAATGGCCATTTTAGTATTAGCTGAACATGATAATGCAGCACTGAAACTCGATACGGCAAAAATTGTTACCGCCGCCCGTGCCATAGGCGATGA
>JBOFUF010000020.1:0-27328 GCA_051652445.1 Shewanella sp. | reverse complement strand
CCGCTTAGGAGGGACTAATGGTTCAATCCACGCAAAAAGCAGATGGGCTTCTCAGTCGCTGGAATCAGCGGCGTGAACAAGTTGCCGCTGAGCAAGCGCGAGCAACACAAGGAGAGAACACTCCTGAAGCGCCCATAGTAACCGAAGCAACGGTGACTGTTGAGCCAACTCAACCCACAGAGCCAGTAGCAGAACACAATACTGCCGAGCATGACGATCCTGATCGCATGCTTACTGCGGCGGATTTACCCAACCCCGACGAAATTGAAATAGGCGGCAGTTTTGCTCGCTTTATGGGCGCGAATGTCGATCCTGCCGTTAAATCTGCGGCACTGCGAACACTTTGGAAACAGCCGCATTTCAATGAGATAGATGGGCTTTTAGAGTATGCACTCGATTACAGCAATCAGCCAAAACTCAGTGCTGAAGTCTCAGCCGAATTGGCAAAAAAAGTCTTCCGCTTCATAACAAAAGACAGCGAAACGCCGGATGAAGAGCCTGCTTTAGTCAAGCAAACGACTGAAAACAATCCATCTGCGAGTCTAAATGTGAGCGAAGTAACGACTCAAGAAGTCGAAATCGAATTAGCAGCAGCGCCGATAACGGACAATTTGGAGGGGGAGACTGATGACCTACCCCAAAATGCACCTGAGCACTTAGCTCAGGCACATACCCGAGTTGTTTAACGTCAGTTTAGCTAATTTTAATGTCCGTAACTTTGGTATGTGGATTGCTGTACTAAGATATAAAAAATCTTAGATAAAAGCAGAAAAGGCAATGAGTTACTTATTAACAACCGCCTCAATCTGCCCAGATACAGCAAAACAAGAAACAGCCAAAGTACTGTTCAGGAATGCAATGTGAGCACTCATTTGATGACCAATCAAACCCAAGAAGCGTTAAAACAAGCGCGGGTACAGGTGTTAGCGCAAACTCAGATGTTACAGAATCTGATCCCGCCAACCGTCAGCTATACCACCGAAGGCAATGTCTTAATCATCGGACCAGAAGATCTGGCTCGCCTTGCCGCGGACAAATTGTCCACTATGGCCCAACGGGTGATTTTAGCCAATGAAGCCATTACCAGCCAAGACGAAGCGCATTTAGAGCGTGTGATGGCAGCGGCGACTAATGTCGAAAGCTACTACAACAAACTTATTGGCATAAAAGGTTTTTTAGGCCAATTTCAAGTCAGTGTTGAGCATCAAGAGGGTGCAGCCGAACTGAGTCTGGTGTCAATTCGTAAACCTCATTTTGATATCGTGCTCGATTTGAGTAACACAGCCTGTTTGAACTTAGAAATGCTGCCTCCAGGGTACTTCTACGTAGGCCAGGACGCAAAGAAACTCGAAGATGCCCTGTCGCAAATTCCTGATCTTGTTGGTCAATTTGATAAGCCCCGCTATGTCAAAATCAATCCTGATATCTGCGCCCACGACCGCAATGGTATTAACGGTTGTAATCGTTGCCTTAATTTTTGCCCAGCAGATGCCATTAGTAGTGTTGCGAAGAAAATTGAAATCGACCCCTATCTTTGTCACGGCGCAGGCAGTTGTACGAGTGCTTGCCCAACGGGTGCTATCAGTTACGATTTGCCGACACCCCAAGCTTTGCATTCATACTTGAACAAAATCATCAGCCGATTCCGCGAGCAAGCGCAAACGGCACCGGTGATTTTGTTCCACGATAATACCGTTGGTGCAGAGTTAATCACCGATGATTTAGCGGGCGATATCATTCCCGTTGCCCTAGAAGAAATTACCGTTGCTAGCCTAGACCATTGGTTGTCGGTACTCGCCTGGGGAGCGCGTCAGGTACTGATCCTCAATACCGATACAACGGCGCCAACGCTAACACAAATGCTCAAAGGGGAATTGTCGTTAGCCAATAGCATATTAGATGAAATGGGCCAACCACAACGCATCACACTTATCGACCCAAGCATGCTTGCAGATTTACAATCGATGCTCGATATCAGCTTGGATTGGCCTGTGATAGTGCCCGCTGCGTTTACCCCAACAACTAAACGCAATACGCTATTTGAAGCGGTAGATCATCTTAATAGTCAAGCAGGTGAAATTGATACTTGCCTCAGCCTCAGCAACATCCCCTTTGGCAAAGTCAACGTCAATGTAGAGAAATGCACCTTGTGTATGTCCTGCGTAGCCATTTGCCCCACGATGGCATTGCAAGATGGTGGCGACAAACCTGCACTATACTTCACTGAACAAAACTGTGTGCAATGCGGTTTATGTGAGGCCGCTTGCCCAGAAAAAGTCATCAGCCTAACGCCGCACATCAATTTTGACAAAGCTGCTCGTCAGCAACAACTTACCCTAAAAGAAGAAGCCCCCTTCGAATGCATTCGTTGCGGCTCTGCTTTTGCGACCCAATCTATGGTGCATCGGATGCTCGATATGGTTGGCGCCCACAGCGCATTTTCTGCCAATATTGAACGCTTAAAAATGTGTGGTGACTGCCGGGTAAAAGACATGTTTGAAGACATACTTCAAGATCCTGAAAAGCAACTGCGATAAGAGATCCGCTATGACCGAATCAGTAAAACACGTTTCAGAAAATGATCAATTAAGAGCCGATATCTATCAACTGTTAGCCGCTCTATTGCGTCGCCAGCCAAACGCTGAGCTGCTACACTTTTTGGCCCATCTTGAAATTGAAGCCAATGAAGATAACGAGATGACTAAGGCGTGGTTATCTCTGCAGCTCGCCGCCCAGCAGTTCACGAGCGAACAGTTAGAAGACGAGTATTTTGCTCTGTTTCTCGGCGTAGGTTGCGGTGAGATCCTCCCCTACGGCAGCTGGTTTATGACAGGTTCTTTAATGGACAAACCGCTGGCATTACTGCGCCAAGACCTGATGCAACTCGGCTTTGAACGCGAAGACAACGTCAAAGAACCCGAAGATCACGTCGCCGCATTATGTGAAGTCATGGGCACCTTGATCTTAGAAGCCCCAGGCTATCGCCAACTCGCCTTTTACCAACGTCATATTGGCAGTTGGATTGGTCGCTTTTGCGACAACGTGGCCAAAGCCCCTAGTGCGGCGTTTTATGCCACTGTAGCACAACTGGCAAAAGCCTTTTTCGAGATGGAAGCCAGTGCTTTTGAACAATTGAGTTTAGATATCCCAGTCAATTGCCCCGGTAGCGCCGAATTACAGCCAGCGACCAGTGATTTAGCAACACAAGTGGAGTTAGCTAACTAGCGCTAGGCTTAGCGATATGTGTGTACTGCACCTCAGTGCTAACGGCCAAGGTAAACCAATGTTTGCCTTGGCGAAAACAACGGAAGTCTAGACTTCCCCCTAACCAAGGTGGGCGCGATTTTTACCACCTTATTTTGTAATACTAAGGAGACACCATGCAGAAGCCAGCTTCCGCCATCGGCCGCCGTCAATTGCTTAAAGCATTGGCACTCGGCAGTGCAGCAGGCGCAGTGGTAACCGTCAGCAGTCAAGCGTTAGCTTCGACCAAAACGGCAGCAACCACAGAGCCTAAAAGTGAGAACTACCGCGAAACCGACCATATTCGTAACTACTATGCGTCGCTTAAAAACTAAAATAGAGGAGAGTATGTGATGCGATTAATCCGCAAAACAGACCCGATTGCCGAAGCGAAAGCGCCTGCACTGGGTCTCAATCGTCGTCAGTTCTTAAAATCGGCAAGTCTTGCTACCGGCGGGATAGCTGCGGCATCCATGCTGGGCACCGGCATGATGCGTAAAGCACAAGCTCAAGAAGACATAGGCCATAATGTTCCTACCGAAGTAAAACGTACAATTTGCTCCCATTGCTCTGTAGGCTGCGGTGTGTATGCCGAAGTACAAAACGGTGTATGGACAGGCCAAGAGCCTGCGTTCGACCATCCGTTCAACCAAGGCGGTCACTGTGCTAAAGGTGCTGCACTGCGTGAACACGGCCACGGTGAAAAACGCCTGAAATACCCAATGAAGTTAGAAGGCGGAAAATGGAAAAAAATCTCTTGGGATCAAGCAATTAATGAAGTCGGCGATAAAATGGCCTCAATTCGTCAAGAATCAGGCCCAGACTCTATCTACTTCATGGGTAGTGCAAAGTTCTCCAACGAACAAGCCTACTTATATCGCAAATTAGCGGCGCTGTGGGGCACTAATAACGTCGACCATTCTGCTCGTATTTGTCACTCTACCACGGTAGCCGGTGTTGCTAACACTTGGGGCTACGGTGCGCAAACAAACTCTTTCAACGATATCCAGAATGCTCATGCCATCTTCCTGATCGGGGCAAACCCAGCAGAAGCGCATCCCGTTTCGATGCAACATATTCTGATCGCTAAAGAAAGAAACAACGCCAAAATCATCGTTGTTGATCCTCGCTTCTCACGCACTGCAGCCCATTCAGATCTGCACTGCGCGATTCGCCCAGGTACCGATATTCCGTTCATCTACGGTATGCTATGGCACATTTTTGAAAATGGCTGGGATGATAAAACCTTTATCGAACAGCGCGTATTCGAAATGGATTCTATCCGTGCAGAAGTGAAAAAGTATCCACCAAAAGAAGTGGCGAATATCTGTGGCGTATCTGAAGACGACATTTATCAAGCCGCTAAATTAATGGCCGATAACCGTCCGGGCACCGTAGTATGGTGCATGGGTGGTACTCAGCATCACGTGGGTAATGCCAACACTCGCGCCTACTGTATTCTGCAGTTAGCACTGGGTAACATGGGTGTATCAGGTGGCGGTACTAACATTTTCCGTGGTCACGATAACGTACAATCAGGCACTGACTTAGGTTTGCTGTTTGATACCTTGCCTGGCTACTATGGTCTGACCACTGCTGCATGGCAGCACTGGAACAATGTATGGGATCTGGATATGGAGTGGACTAAAAGCCGCTTCGACCAAGGAACCTACCTTGGTACTGATCCAATGACCACTCCGGGCATTCCTTGTTCTCGCTGGCACGATGGCGTGTTAGAAGATAAGAGCAAGCTGGCCCAGAAAGACAATATCCGCATGGCGTTATTCTGGGGGCAATCGGTCAACACCGAAACGCGTCAGAGCGATGTGCGTGATGCGCTAGACAAGATGGAGACTATCGTTGTTGTGGATCCGTTCCCAACAATGGCTGGCGTGATGCACCGTCGTAAAAATGGGGTTTACCTGCTACCTGCGTGTACTCAATTTGAAGCTTCAGGCGCAGTCACTAACTCAGGCCGTTCAGTTCAATGGCGTGAGCAGATTATCCAGCCGTTATTCGAATCTAAAAACGATATTGAAATCATGTACCTACTTGCTAAGAAAGTCGGTATAGATGCTCAGTGGGCAAAACGCTGGAACATCGCTAACAACATGCCCGTTGTTGAAGATATTTCCCGTGAAATTAACCGCGGTATGTGGACTATCGGTTATACCGGTCAAAGCCCAGAGCGTATCAAAGAGCACACCAAGAATTGGGGTATGTTCAACAGCAAAACGCTGCAGGCTGATGGTGGTTCATGTAAAGGCGAAACCTACGGTTTACCATGGCCATGTTGGGGCACTCCTGAAGAGAAACACCCTGGGACACAAATCCTGTGGGATACCTCAAAGGCAATTAAAGATGGCGGCTCAACATTCCGCGCTCGCTATGGCGTTGAATACCAAGGTAAAAACCTGCTAGCTGAAGGTTCTTTCTCTAAAGATTCGGATCTGCAAGACGGTTACCCAGAGTTCTCCGACAAAATGCTTAAGCAATTAGGTTGGTGGGATGAGCTGACTGCTGAAGAAAAAGTTGCAGCTGAAGGCAAAAACTGGAAAACCGATCTGTCAGGCGGCATTGTACGTGTAGCCGTTAAGCATGGTTGTGCTCCGTTTGGTAACGCGAAAGCCCGCTGTATCGTTTGGACTTTCCCTGATCAAGTGCCAGTACACCGTGAGCCGCTATACACAGCACGCCGTGACTTAGTCGCCAAATATCCAACCCATGACGACATGCAAGTACACCGTTTACCAACACTGTTCAAGACCATCCAAGACAAAGACATGAGCGGCAAGTACCCACTCGTCCTGACCTCTGGTCGTCTAGTGGAATACGAAGGTGGTGGTGAAGAATCGCGTTGTAACCCATGGCTAGCTGAGCTTCAACAGGAAATGTTTGTTGAAATCAACCCAAGCGACGCAGCTGATCGCGGTATTCGTAACGGTGAAAACGTCTGGTTAGAAGGTGCTGAAGGCGGTCGAGTTAAGGTTCAAGCACTGGTCACCCCAAGGGTTAAGCCAGGCGTTACCTTTATGCCTTACCACTTTGCTGGCGTGATGCATGGCGAAAGCTTGGCACCTAATTATCCTGAAGGCACGGTCCCTTACGTGATCGGCGAATCCTGTAACACCGCGCTGACCTATGGTTATGACCCTGTGACCCAAATGCAGGAAACCAAAGCGTCACTCTGTCAGATTGTTAAAGCGTAAGTGCAGCTTAAGCTAGGAGAATTGCCATTATGGCTACTATGAAATTTTTGTGTGATACCAAGCGTTGCATCGAATGTAACGGTTGTGTCACTGCCTGTAAAAACGAAAACGACTCTGCTCTTGAGTGGGGTATTCAACGCCGTCGCGTCGTCACTATCAACGATGGTCAACGTGGTGAAGCGTCAATCTCTGTGGCCTGTATGCATTGCAGCGACGCACCTTGTATGGCCGTTTGCCCAGCAAACTGCTTCTACAAGACAGAAGATGGCATAGTACTACACGATAAAGATACCTGTATCGGCTGTGGTTACTGCTTGTATGCCTGTCCGTTTGGCGCACCACAATTCCCACAAAAAGGGACCTTTGGTAACCGCGGTAAAATGGACAAATGTACCTTCTGCGCCGGTGGCCCAGAAGAAAACCACTCAGACGCAGAGCGTCAGAAATACGGTGCCAACCGTATTGCTGAAGGCAAACTGCCTATGTGTGCAGAACTGTGTGCCACTAAGGCCCTGTTAGCGGGTGATGCTGAAATTATTTCGAGCATCTTCCGTGAACGTGTGGCTTACCGTGGTGCAAAAGACGCGGCTTGGAATTAATTCAGGTCACAGGATCTGTCCACAGCCTTAGTTTAGCGCCTTCCTCGGTAGGCGCGGCTAAGCGAGAGAGGATATATGATGAACAAATGGTTCAAACACATAGGCTTAGCCATCGCACTGTTATTTAGTGCCGTGTGCCTAGCCAATGGTGGTGATGAACTGGCGACCCCAGTCCAACAGTCTGACGCCCAAATTTGGGCACAGCTGAAAGATGGCGCCACGGGATACACTACCTCCCAAAGTGAGTTTCACGCTCAGCCTATCAATACCTATGATTTACGGGTATTGGAGCTACGTAGCGATTGGTTAGCCCCCGCCTTGATGGCGGCGCTATTTGGCGTGATTATTCTGTTTATCCTGTTTATCAAGGTGAATGGCATCTCTAAGCTACACCATGGTTTTTCAGGCAAGTTAGTACACCGCTGGTCTAAGTTTGATGTTTCAATCCACTGGTTAGGCGCAATACCGTGCTTACTGTTGATTTTAACCGGCTTGATGTTACTTGCTGGACGCTTTTTCTTCCAACCTTGGTTGGGTGAAGGCTTTTGGGCTGTCTTAGTCAACGGCTCAAAACAAGTGCACGACGTCATGGCCATCCCATTCATGCTCGGTTGGGCATTAATGATCACCTTATGGGCTAAAAACCAACTGCCAAAAATGTACGACGTTAAGTGGTTCATGGTTGTGGGCGGTTATATTAACTTTGGCCCGTTCAAAGGTAAGCACCCAGATGCGGGTTTTGCTAACGCCGGTGAGAAACTGTGGTTCTGGGCCTTTGCCCTGTTTGGATTAGTGATTTCAGCCTCAGGTATGTTGTTACTGTTCCCGAACCTGTTCGAACCTAGCCGTACATTAAGCTTGATTGCACTGGTACTGCACTCCGTGAGTGCTATCGTGATCTGTGCTTTCTCTTTCGTGCACATCTTCATGGCAACGGTGATGTCAGAAGGGGGTATGGAATGTATGGTGTCAGGCTACTGTGATGAAAACTGGGCGACTCAACACCACAATCTGTGGTTTGATGAGATTAAAGCTAACGGTACGCTAAAGTACAAAGAGTAATCTTTTAGCGTGTCGATAACACAAACCCTCCGCGAGTTGACTCCCGGAGGGTTTTTAATATGTCACAGTTCACAACCCCCCTCATATCGATCGCCCCTTGGCGACCTCTGAGCCGCACGCGGTTCAATCCCACCGGCGCCCCCTTAACACACTAAAGTAGCAATCGTAAAAATCGAGACGTAGCAACACTGGTTTGCTTCCTTAACATCACCACGCTAAAACAAACATTTAATGGTGGCATATCGATGGGCGTAAGGATGTGTAAGGCATCACGGCAATTCTCTTCCAGTAATGCAATTTGTGGCGTCAGCGCAACCATAGGCGAATGCATTAACACGCCTTTAATGGGTGGAAAAGCATCGTAATGCAGTAAACCAGAAAAATCCTCTCTAAATGGAAGAAAGAGATCACCAAATAACTCCGATACCCCTGCGGGCAAGTTACGAGGAATGGCCAAGGGAAACTGCCGAATGTCCGCTAAGGTTAATTCATGGCGAGACGCGAGTGGATGATTTTTTTTGGTGCAAAATACCGCATTAAAAGAAGGTAAATTAAAGCACTGAACCATAGCTTCATGACCTATCGAGTCACCGGATATATCGGTCACAATTAATGATAACTGCCCTTTTAAAAGCTTATCGAGCTGTGATTGCCAAGGGCCGACTTCGAGATCAACGTGCACACCAGGATACTGCTCAATAAATTGGCCTATCAGAGGACCCAACAAGGTATTAGCAGGAACGGGGCTGGCACCAATGGCCAAATAGCCACTACTTTTACCCTGTAAGTATTGCAACTCAATTCTTAAATTATCCACACTCTGCAGAATATGATCACTATGACTCAATACCAGCTCGCCAGAAGGAGTAAGTGACATCGATTGATGCCCGCGGATTAACAGCTCCGCCCCCAATAGACTCTCTAACCTCTGAATACTCCGCGTTAATGAAGGTTGGGCCAAATTCAATCTTTGGGCTGCCTTTTGATAATTACGCTCTTTTGCAAGCACTCGAAAATTTCTTAAATGCCTAAATTCAATCACAAACCATCCGCCAACCTCACCTACACATAAAAACAACATACAGAGATTGAAAACCAGCAACAAGCCAACGTATGTGTCAATTTGTATCTGCACATCCTGCGCCACACCGACAACAGATAATCTAAAACATTGTTATTATTAAATAAACATAAACAACCGCTTCTTTTATAGCTTTTAGTCATCAGCTCATACGCATAACGCATTAGCCGTAAAACTCAGACTAACATAACAATCCACCACTTAAATTAACAATAATGAAACAACGAAGTACCAGAGGACTGAAAGATGAAATTAAAGAAGATTAGCATAATGACGCTTGCGGCGTTATATGCCACAGGAATAGGGACGCTTGTAGCCAATCCCTTGATTGATACAACAATTGACAAAAAAATCGATCAGAAACTTATCGGCATTAAGTTCACTCAGGAACAACTCGAACAATTTAAAAATAAGCCCAGCCATCCTGCCGTTAATAAAACCAATAGACCAGGGCAAATTGGCATAAACGTCCATCGCGCAGTGAATGGCGGCAGCAACAAAGCGCCTTTTGCCTGGGAAAAGTCGATTGACGGGCAGCATACCTACATTATCCAACTGATGGATGCGCCTGTTTCGTTATATCAGGGTGATCGCCCTGAATTTGCCGCAACCTCACCCCGCAGCCATCAACCCTCGATGCGCACAAAAGAGCGTTTTGGCAGCTTAGATTTAAACAGTAAATCGGTAAAAAGTTATCAAAGCTTTTTAACTGAAACCCAAAATACCACCGCTAGCCAAATTAAAGCCGTTGCGCCTGGCGCCGAAATAAAACGCCGCTTTAGCGTCGCGCTAAACGGTATGACCATGGTGTTGACCCAAGAACAAGCGGCTGAAGTCGCCAAATTAGCCAACGTCAAAGCCGTTACGCGCGCCAAAGAATATCAATTATTCACAGATGTGGGACCCAAACACATTGGTGCCGATATGATCTGGCAAGGTCAGGGGGTCCCCAATAATGTGAACATGCGCGGTGAAGGCATCATTGCTGGGATTATCGATACCGGCATCAATTCAGACCACCCCTCTTTTGCGGCTGTTGCGGCTGATGGATACAAGCACAACAATCCGTTAGGTGAAGGGAAATATGTCGGTGACTGCTTAGAATATCCGTTGATGTGTAACAGTAAGCTGATTGGTGTGCGTTCCTACGACATCATTACTGACACCTATAAAGACCCCATATTTCAACCCGATGTGCCTGAGTGGGATGTCGATTATAAACGCCCACCCAATGGTGAGGACTATAATGGCCATGGTTCACACACCGCCGGTACGGTTGCGGGTAACTTACTCTACAATGTTCCTTACAAACTCAATGGCACCGATGAAAAATCAGATGGCTTTGATACTTCGTTAGTTTTCCCTGAAGTGTCAGGTGTAGCCCCTAGAGCAAACATTATTGCCTATCAAGTGTGCTATCCCGGTGGCGGATCCTTTGGTGAAACCTTTGGCGGTTGCCCTGGTGATGCCTTAATTGCCGCGATTGAAGATGCCATTATCGACGGCGTAGATGTGATTAACTTCTCCATCGGTGGGTTAGAAAGCCTGCCTTGGTACGATGCCGTAGAAATGGCATTTTTGGGTGCCCGTGAAGCGGGCATTTCTGTCGCCGCCTCTGCAGGTAACTGGGGGCGCTATGGTGCTGGCTATATTGACCACGTATCACCTTGGTTGACCTCCGTTGCCGCGAGCACGCACGGGCGCAAGATTGAACCCGTAAAAGGCAAGATCACTGACTTTGTTGGCGACAATGCCCCAGCGGATTTGGCTGGCTATGCCGTTACCGGTAATGTTACCGGTAATCTAGTGGATGCCGCTGCCCATAACGATCCCCTCTGTTTAGCCCCTTTCCCTGCGAACACCTTCAACAGTGACGATATCGTCATTTGTAAACGCGGTGAAAATGGCCGAGTGCAAAAAGGCATTAACGTTGCAGCGGGGGGCGCTGGCGGGATTATCCTCTACAACGCGGTATCTTGGGATGATGGCTCTGGCAGTAACGGTCTGAACTTAAATGCGTTCCCTATCCCTGGCATGCACATTGACGCCGCCTCTGGTAAAAAATTAACCCAATGGGTTGCCGCAACCACAGATCCTAAAGCGACGATTATTGCAGGCGACATCACCACCATTGAACGTGATGCCGATGTGTTAGCTGATTTCTCATCCCGCGGACCAAGCCAAAGTAACCCTAACGTGATGGCGCCGAACGTTTCAGCTCCAGGGGTGGATGTTTATGCCGCTTATTCTGATGAAATGCCCTTTAGCTTATACCCATCTCCCAGTGATTATGTCGCCATTAGTGGTACCTCTATGTCGGGTCCACACGTTGCTGGTGCGTTAGCGTTATTAACCCAAGCCCACCCGCAGTGGACGCCGGCGATGATCCAATCGGCATTAATGACCACAGCCTTACCCGGTAAATCATTAACTTATGATCGCCCACCGGAGTTAGTGGAGTCGACTTTTTATGATATGGGTAGCGGGGTTATCAATGTCGCGAGAGCTGTTAAAGCCGGTTTAGTGATGGATGAAAATGGCGATAACTACCGCGCAGCCAACCCTGCAGAAGGTGGTGATGTTAGCGCATTAAACGTGCCTTACTTAGCCAACGCCGAATGCAAGAGCAGCTGTACTTGGATGCGTACCTTCACGGCCGCTGCCGATGGGGAATGGAATATCGCCGCTGAAGTCATGACCGCCGAAGGCGCGCCATTCCTTGAGTTAAGTGTTTATCCACAGACCATAAAGCTAAAAACAGGCGAAACTCAAAGCATCATGGTGACGGCGAAAATCCTCGATGTCACCTCGATTAATGCTGATTCTTCCTCGAACGAAGTCTTTGGTAAAATCAACATTAAACCAACCGATGCCAGTTTACCGGATCAATACTTACCGGTAATGGCACGCTTCACCGGCTCAAGCCTACCGGAAATCGTTGCAGGTAAAATCCATCGCGATACCGGCACTATGCTAACGCCTAATCTAATGACCAAAGAAATTAGCGAGCTGAATGTAAAGGTGAGTGGATTAACCACAGGCGAAGTCATCGAGCATAAACTCAGTGCAGCCTATGTTAATTTTTCTGACCCAGAAACATTAGCCAATAGCCCAGGTATTGCACTGCACTTTTTTGACGTACCAGCAGGCACTCGCCGGATTGTTTGGGAAGAAGTCTCACATGACAAATCTGCATCCAGCTCACTCGATATTGGTATGGATCTCAACAACAACGGTAAAGTGGAATGGTATGACGAAGCCATCTGTTACTCTTATACCGATGCCCAAGAGTTTTGTGCGATAAACGACCCAACACCTGGCCGTTATTGGGTAATGGCGGGCAACTTTAAACGCCCATGGGGAGATGAAATCGATACGCAAGACAAGCTAACCACGAGTCTCGCACTGATTTCCGACACCGATAGCAAACAACTGAATGTTACCGGCCCGGCAACAACCAATGGCTTAGACCCTTATCAGTTACAGATGAACTGGTCGTTAACCAACAGCAAAGCGGGCGATCGCTTATATGGTTTAGTCGAAGTCGGTAATGGCGCGCAAAACGTCGGCAATATTGGCAAAATGGCCGTCAATCTTGTGCATGCTGGCGATGATGTCACTATCACCACCAACCAAAAACAAGCCAAAGAAGGCGATGTTGTTCAAGTTAAAATGATGATGGCACCCAATCTAGTCGGCTTAGATCGGGATGTTAATATTGCGCTCACGCTGCCTGAAGGCTTGCAGTTACTGCCAGATACCTTGTCGGCTATCAGCAATAACCAAGAGATCAAGACAGGGCTCAGTGTTGAAGCACAGCAAATTACCCTAAAAGCTATGCAACAAGCCAGTAATGCGCAAAAACGCCAATACACCTTTACGACTAGCGAGACCGATGAGAGTTGCCGCATCCCAGTAGGGTCTAATCCATACTATTTAGACTTATACGGCGAAGCGAATATTCCCTCGCAAGAAGGGATTGCTGGCCGAGTTAACGAGACTGTGTACCTGCCGTTGAGTGAATTAGGCATTGACAGGATCCCGCTGTACAACAACCCAGCGGAGTATTCGCATACTGATACGCTCGCGATTTCACCAGGGGGCTTTATTCAGCTCGATAGCTTACCGCTTTTCTGGCAACTACATTACCCAATGGATCAACAGTATTTCCCCGATACGGTTATTGCTCCGCTGTGGCGTGGTGATGGCTTTACACAACCAGAATACAACATGGCCGAACGCAAGTTTGACGGCGTATCGCTGGCGGTAACCGACGATAGACGCTGGATGATTGTTGAATGGGATAATATGCGTCAAGAATTTGCATTTGGTCTCAACTTCGACCCTGACTACGATGCTCGCTATAGCTTTGAGTTACTGGCTTCTACTGAAATTAACTTTAACCCAGGTGAACATGAGTTTATTTTCGCCTACGATAAGTTAACCGGTAAAAACCGCCAGTTAGGCTCAATTGGTTTGCATGGCTACCATGGCCCACGCGGCACCTTTGGTCCTGCTTATGGCTATATTGGTGACAGTTTCGCATTTGATGATGTTGATAAGAAAATTTCCGAAGGATTAGTGGTGTGTGCGAACTACGCAGGCCCTGAGCAATCGGCAATTGAAGTGTCATTCTCGGCCCGAGTAGGCGCTAAAGCGGTAGGTCAAGATCTACAAATTATCGTTAACAGTGACTACACTGGCAGCAATAATGTGACCACCACTAGCAGCTTAAAAGTGCCATCAAACTTAACGATGGGCGCATTAAGCAATATGACGGTGGCTGAAAACACCAACATCAGCTTTGAAGTGCTAGTGCAAGACAAGGAAAACACGGCCAATGGTATTCAAGTGACCGGCGCCAATATGACTGCTGTCGTTAATGGCAATAAGGTCACTATCACCCCTAAAAAGGATTGGCATGGTGAAACCCTTGTGACAGTAAAAGCCTATGACATGATTTCACCAAATGATGCGGTACAAACTAGCTTTGCGTTAACGGTCGTTTCTGATGGCGTTGAACCACCACCACCGACGCCAACACCACCGACGCCACCTCCAGTCGCTCAAGATAAAGATTCTGGCGGTAGTTTGAGCTGGTTTGCCATCGCTATGCTGGGATTAGTTGCCACCTCGCGTCGAAAAGGGAAGCATCTACACTAACCACCATCGTTTATAACACCGCAATCCCTTATCATTGGGCCTTCATTTGAAGGCCCTTTTTTTTGGAACTGTCCAAATGACCGGCTCGGTTAGTGGCATCATCGATAACTGACCCTAATGAACTCATTGAACGCCTTAGGGGTAATCGGTGTCGATAAAACCGACAAAGAAACTAACCCTTCATTTAGCTCAACAGCGTTTTTCACAAACTTGCATTCAAGATCGCTAAAACATGACCTGCTTAACAAAAAAACCGTGATGAGCTTGTTAGGAAGCCGTAATTTATAACCAGTTCACGTTTTACGCACCCCATTCAAGGTAATCTAGCCATACTCAGCGGTGGTTAATTGACCAAAGCAATGACGGTGGTTAATTGACCAAAGCAATGACGGTGTTTACGATGAGCACCCAAAGATAGGAATCCTTATGTCTTCAGTTATTCAAACGCTCAACAATGGTATCGTTACGCCTTATCAAGCCAATATTACCGTTCCTAACTGGATGCTCGGCTCTATGGAACGGGTGATGCAGTACTATGTCGATAAAAACCTTCGTCTCGACACCATTTCAGCAGAGATGATGCCCGCCCCGGTAGAAGGCAAAAAGTACATGCTGTACGCCCACGTACCGTTCTGCCACACACTTTGCTCTTACTGCACTTTTCACCGTTTTATTTTCAAGGAAGATAAAGCGCGCGCTTATTTTATCTCGCTACGTAAAGAGATGGATATGGTCAAAGCTTTAGGCTATGACTTTGAATCTATGTACATTGGTGGTGGCACAACCACAGTATTAGAAGATGAATTAGCCCGCACTATTGAGCATGCTAAAACCCTGTTTCCGAATATTAAAGAAGTTTCCTGTGAGTCCGATCCACAACATTTAGGTAGCGCAGGTTTTAAACAACTCAAAGGCTTAGTGGATCGCATGTCCATTGGCGTGCAAAGCTTTAATGACGATATTTTAAAGATGACCGATCGTCTGGACAAATTTGGCACGGGTCAGCAAATCTTCGATAAGATCATGGCCGCCAAAGAACTGTTCCCGATCATTAACGTCGATCTTATTTTTGGTTTTCGTGGCCAAAATGAAGACGTTATCCAGCATGACCTCGACATGGCATCGCGCTTAGACCCAAGACAAATTACCACTTATCCGCTGATGATCACTCATCAGACCCGTAAGAGCGTAAAGGGTAAACTCGCGGCGCCACAAGCGGATATGGCCAATCAATACCGCCAAATTTTAAATAGCTTAAATGGTCAATATAATCAGTTGTCTGCATGGGCATTTGGTAAAGCCAACGACGAAGGCTTTGACGAATACGTCATCGATTACGACGAGTATTTGGGTGTTGGTTCGGGCTCATTTAGCTTTTTAAATGACACCTTGTTTGTCAACACCTTCTCACTGCGTAAATACCAAGAACGTATTGCCGCGGGTAAAATGGGCGTTGAGCAGCAAAAAAAATACAGTAAAAAAGACGTTATGCAATATCGCTTTTTACTGGGTATGTTCTCTGGCCGTTTATCGCGTAAATATTTCCGCGAAACCTTTGGCGTCAATTTAGATACCGCCTTATTTAAAGAAATGACCTCAATGAAGTTAATTGGCGCCATTAAAAATGATCCCACCGATCCTGATAATCTGATCATCACAGATAACGGTAAGATGATGGGTCTATTGATGATGAAAGAGTTTTACTCAGGCATGGATAACGTGCGCGCCCAGCTGCGTAAGCCACTCAAACCCTGCGATATGTAATCCCGCATCATGCTCAATCAACCAGGCCCATTCTGAGCCTGGTTGTTATGACACCCTTCAATCAGCGGGGTCATCTGCCCCTGCGCACTGATAGACATGAATGCAGTAGTCAATAACAAGACTGCGCTTAACTGCCGTTTGCCGTATAATCGACCGTCATTTTCTACAGGCAGGCAACTATGTTCCATATCGCACTCTATGAGCCAGAAATCGCACCTAACACAGGTAATATCATTCGCCTTTGCGCCAACAATGGCTGCCAACTGCATTTAATTGAGCCATTAGGTTTTGATCTAGAAGAGAAAAAACTACGCCGCGCAGGTTTAGACTATGCCGACTTAACCAATGTCACTCGCTATAAAGACTTCGATGCCTTCCTCGATGCCATGACAGGCAAGCGTATTATGGCTTGCACCACTAAAGGCAGTCGCCCGCATACTGAGCTGCGTTTTGCCAAAGATGATGTGTTGCTATTTGGCCCAGAAACCCGAGGTTTGCCGATGGCGATTATTGAATCCATCCCGACTGAGCAGCGATTGCGAATTCCGATGGCGGCCACCAGCCGTAGTTTGAATCTGTCAAATGCGGTGGCGATTATCAGCTATGAAGCGTGGCGCCAACTTGGGTTTGAAGGCGCGATGTAATCTTTTGTTTTTGGAGAAGTAAATCATACGAGATTACCTTCTTCTGACCACATTCGAACAAAGATCAATAGCCCCTAATAAATTGTTGTTGGATCATCTCAATGCTAAATCCAGTTTGGCTAAACACCTTTAAAACATTGGTTGATGTTGGGCATTTCACCAAAACAGCCGAGTTGCTCCATATGACCCAACCAGGGGTAAGCCAGCATATAAATAAATTAGAGGCTGCTTGCGGATATGCGCTAATAAATAGATTTAACAAAAGCTTTGAATTAACGATTTATGGACGAAAGGTTTATGATTATGCGGTCAAGCATGTTGAACATGAATATCAACTATTGCAAAGCTTGGCACATGATGAGCCTTTTCGTGGTCGTTGCACGATTGGCTGTTCTGGCACATTATCTTGGCTGCTTTATCCGCAATTATTGGAGTTTCAAGCAAGTCACCCAGGGTTATTCATAGAGCTAGAAGCTGCGCCAAACCAAAGCATTTTTGATCAAATAAAACAAGGTAATATGGATATCGGTTTAGTCACTAAGAAACCCAATCCAAAATATTTCGCTAGCCGTGTGGTGGGGGCGGAATGGTTGTCCCTTGTATTACCCGTGTCAGCAGATGAAAACTTGCCGTTAGATGAATTACTGACAACCTTGGGGCTGATTCGCCACCCTGATATGGATCACTATTTTCAAACCTATGTCGACCAAGCGAATAATGATCAACTCAAATTGGTAAGCTTAGATAATATCATAACAAAAAGCTATATAAATCAAGTGCATCAAATCTTAGTCCCTGTATCAAAAGGGATTGGCTTCACTGTGGTTCCCCGTTGGTGCGTCAATCTTTTCACTGACAACGATAAACTAAAAACATACGATATTGCTGTAGATAAGCAGGACCCGGTTTATTTAGTTAGCAAAATAAACTCTCCTCTTGCTCGCCGCTATGAACACATCATTGATCTTATTGAACGATCCCTTGCCGATGCTTGATAATAATCTGTTTATTTTGCTACGTTATTTCAAATAAAAAGACTGGCTAATTGCCAGTTTTTTTATGTTCAGCTTACCGTAATATTATTCGTAATCAGAGGCGTAGGTCGCTTCGTAGGTATGTGAGTAAAGCTCAAACAAGTTACCGAACGGATCTTCAAGATAAACCATTTTCGCTTGCTTGCTGTCATCTTCGGGGTGATAACGCATGATGTCCATACGTACTTTACCACCAAACTTTTCAGTTCGTTCAATAACACCTTCAAAATCATCAGTTTGCAAACAGAAGTGGAAGATGCCAATGCGAGAAAAATCAACTTGATGACGCTCTTGACGCTCTTTCATTTCAAATAACTCAACACCAATACCGTCAGTGGTGACCAAATGGGCAATATTAAAACCCTTAAACCCTTCCCCGAATACGGCAATACACATGCGGCCAATCGCACTTTCGCGCTCTTCAATAACCTTTGTATTATTCATGACAACTTTTAAACCCAGCGCTTGAGTGTAAAAATCAACCGCTTTGTCCATATCGCCGACCATGATACCAATGTGATTCATTTTCATAATGTACTCCAATTATCATTAACTATTTCGTGGACTGGTTTTGACGAGGAAAGTATAGGAAGTACGAACATTAAAATAAAATTATCATTTTTTATTGTTTTGATAACTTTCTGTTTCATCTATGACCAAGACGCCCCCTTGGATACCCTTTCTGTACCCTGCACATTAAAAAGCGGCGACAGCCACATCTTTTTGTATTTTATTGCACTGTAAACTAGGCTTTACATTATCCTTATTTAGCCAGTGCGGTGACGGGTGATGACCTCAGCCAGAAGACCGTTAATTGATTCGAATTCAACGCCTTATTTTCATGTAATACATCGTTGTGTTCGCAGATCTTTTTTGTGCGGTGAGGATAAATTCACCGGGAACCGTTATGGGCATAGATGTGGTTGGATTGTAAATAAAATAAAAGAAAATAAAATCAAAGTCTTGTCTGCAATTTTTTGTATAGATATTCGATGATAAAGACATCCTTGCTGATTCGGGCAGCAACGGTAAGGGCAAAGGTGCTGGGGAATCTGCTCCAGAGTCCGAAATCGATATTGGATATGACTTTTCTAAGTCTAAGTGAGTGTCCGATTTGCTCAAAGGCAACAATGGGCACAACAATGACTAACCATAGTGAGACACTGTGTAACTAAATAATCCCCGCTTCGTCGGGGATTGTTTTTTTGACAAAAATACACTTAGAGATGACAAGCTAATACGCTTTAAGCTAGGATTAATCAAGCTGTGACACGAGGAGTTGCGCAATGAAACTTAAACAATTTATATACAGTAGCACCGCTGTCGGGCATATAACCAAAGCAGACATTGATCACATCATCGAGAAGGCATCTAAGAAAAATGCAGAACTTGGAGTTACTGGCGTATTACTATTTAACAAAGGTACATTCCTGCAGGTGCTCGAAGGTGATGAAGGCGCAATCAATAAGCTGAAGCAACTGATCAAAGGCGATCCTCTGCATACGGATTTTAACGAACTATGTTATTTGCAAATTGATAAACGTGAATTTCCAGAATGGGCAATGGCACATAAAGACGCTAACGATCCTGATATGTTAGAACGGTTTATGCATATGCAAAATATCAATCAGTTAAGTCCAGCGGGTACGACTATGGCGCAGTATATGCTGTCCTTTGTTGCCAATTCTTAAAACTAAAAACACACTATCAAGACGAATACGTCGCTCTACCAGAACAGCAAGTTATCCTGCTCTGGTAGAAGAATTTAAACCTAGATCTCCGCAATAATCGACAAGTGCAGACACAGTTAAAAGCCGGGAAGGTAAACGCCGCAATCCAGCAGGATTAGCAGCCAAAGTGCTTGCGACGATTCAAGCAGATCCTAAAACCCGTCCTATTGCCCCGATGGCGTCATCGCTATTCCGCGAAAAAGCTGATAGCGATCAACATCATCATCTAAATATTGAATATTTTGCGTCCATTGCCATGCGTTAGCTTGAGCACCCGCCCCCTTCGGCTCGAACAGTAATTGAATTAACGCAGACCGGCCTGTCACCACTCCCTCACCCAGCAAAGAATAATCGCCATTTTGACGATATAAGCTAAAGACTTGCTGCTTCTCTTGGGACACGCCGTCGTAATAAGTCAGTAAAACTTGATCGCCTTGATCCCTAAACCACCAGGTTTCACTATAGGGCGCACGGGTGCCAACACTGACAGACAATAACAACTGCCGCTTATCATGGGAGCAAAATCCACTGACGGTCACTTTTCGTGGCAGTTCCCCCACTTTAGCGGCATCACCCACCCATTGGCCGGTAAAATGAGGGCAAAACTCACTAAAACTCACCTTAGCCGCGAGCGCAGCCTGAGAAATAGCAGCGCTCAGTGCCATTGTCACTCCCCAGCCTAGTCTTAGTCGGTTGATTTTATTCTGCATATCCTACTCCTCAGCCGAAACATCGCCCTAGATTAGCGGGTAATTGCGCCATCAACAAATCACAATTAACCAACAAACCTTCACAGATGCTTACATAACGCGGCCTTCTACGGGTTATCACTCAGTTTGCTTTCATACTCGGCTTCTATACTCTCGAATCTGCACCACAAAATAATCATTATAACGATATGTATAATAAGGAGACTTACAGTGAAGAAGCTAGCAATCTTATTGCTCTGTGTACTGCTGCCCTTCGGCTCAGTAGTGGCGGAGCAGGGCAAACCGCTCTCGGCGGAGTTGCTCTGGCAACTTAAACGGATTGGTAGCCCAGTCGTATCACCCTCTGGTGAGCATATTATCGCGCCAGTCACAGAATATGATCTGAAGGAAGATAAAGGTTCGACCCAGTTATGGCGTTTTGATGGTGAAGGTAACCATAATCGCGCGATTACAGCCAAAGGCTTAAAAGTCAGCGAGCCGGTATTCTCTCCCGACGGCAAAACCTTGGCCTTTGTAAGTGAGCGAAATGAAGACGACGCAGGCCAAATCTACCTATTGCCTATGGACGGCCCAGGTGAAGCGCAGCGCTTAACCGACATACCTACTGGCGTGAATGGCATTAAATGGGTTGGCAAAAATTTGTATTTCATCAGCAACATCTTCCCAAACCAAAACTGGGACGAGATGAAAACCCAACTAAAAACCGACAAGGATAACAAGGTCTCCGCCCGCCAGTGGAACGCTTTACCCTATGCGCAATTTGATCACTGGTTAGATGAACGTCGCCAAGCCCATGTATTTCGGATCCCAGCGTCAGGGGGCGAAGTCGAAGCGGTAACGCAAGCGCTGGGCCATGAGTTACCACGCTCGAGCCAAAGCAGTGCAAGTTACGATATTTCCCCTGATGAACGCTTGATTGCCTTTAGTGCTTATGGCTCAGACAATCGGGTCGACCCTAAATTGGATATATTCCTCGCCACGATTGGCAGTGGTAAGGCAGACAATATCACCCCAGAAAACCCAGCGGCGGATGCCAATCCCAGCTTTAGCCCCAATGGTAAAACGCTGGCGTTTACCCGTCAGAGCATTCCGGGTTTCTATGCCGATACCGCAAGGCTAATGTTACTGGATATCGCGAGCCGTAAACTCAACACGCTAACACCTGATTGGGATCGCTCGGTCAGCCAATTTAATTGGACTCCCGACAGTAAAGGCTTTTATGCCGCGATTGATGATGCCGCCACTAACCGCATTTATCATATCGATGCCAAAAACGGTACAGTCAAAGCCATTACACAGGCGACTGACTATAGCCAACCCGCCATAGGCAAAAACGGTGAACTGATTGCCACCAACGAGAGCTTTTTGCACCCAGCGCGCTTGGTCAGCATTAATCCTCGCAATGGCAAATCTGTCCGCCTAGAGAATTTTAATGACGATATTCTCAAAAATGTTGACTTAGGCACCTATGAATCAGTGACCTACAAAGGATATCAAAATCAAGATATTCAAATGTGGGTTCACTATCCTCCCGGATTCGATCGCGGTAAAAAATATCCCCTCTTTATGCTGGTTCACGGCGGGCCACATAACGCCATTACCGACGGTTTCCATTACCGTTGGAACGCGCAAACCTTTGCATCTTGGGGATATGTCACTGCTTGGCCAAACTTCCATGGTTCTAGCGGCTTCGGACAAGCGTTTGCCGATGCGATTAACCCAGATTGGAAGAATAAATCCCTTGAAGATGTGCTCAAGGCGGCTGACTGGTTTAAACAGCAAAGTTGGATAGACAGCGAACGTATGGTGGCGGGTGGCGCCAGTTACGGTGGCTACCTGACCTCGATTATTTTAGGTCAACCACACCCCTTTAAAGCCTTGCTGATCCACGCTGCGGTTTACGACATGTATTCACAAATGGCGGCAGATTTTGCCGTGCACAGCACTCGCTTTGGCAATTACTGGGATAATCCTGAGCTGTATAAAGCCATTTCACCCCATTACTTCGCGGCTAACTTTAACACGCCAACCTTAGTCAGCCACGGCCAGCTCGACTACCGCGTACCTGTGGGGCAAGGGTTTGAACTGTTCCGCACCCTGCAAACTCGCAATGTCGCATCACGGATGATTTACTTCCCCGATGAAAATCACTGGGTTATGAAACCTAATAACTCTATCTATTGGTATAACCAAGTGAAGGATTGGATGAGCCATTATGCTAAGCCGGGTGGACAATAAACGCAGCGCCGAGAATCTAGAATCTAGAATCTAGAATCTAGAATCTAGAATCTAGAACAAAAAAGCAAAAGGTCTGCACTATGCAGACCTTTTCTTTATTAAATCAAGCCTCCCAATGATAGCTTACAGCCCAAATCCCGTGGCGTTAATGTCGACGGTTTGCACTTATTATCTGAATTCTGGCTTTGCCGTACTTAGCGGCGATAGGTGCAATTCTAGCGGCATGACCAATTAGCACAAATTGCAGATCATTTTGCGGGATTTAAGATGGGTGTCATGATTTTTCCGGTTCCCAAGCTCAAGTCATACCGCAGCGCGAACGGAATAATCCGTTCGCCACTTTTGGGCTGTGAGTAGCGTTTTTTCTTTCCATTTCAATTTCCATACTCGTGCGACAGATTTTGTCGCAGCCTTCTATTACTATGCCGTTATTCCTGTCACACCTTATCAGCCCAATATGCAGCCTAATTTTCAACGCCAAGTGACCTTACTCAGCTTGATCCCCCGCGCACCACGCAAAATATCGGTAAATGAATTAGTCCAGCGCCTAGCAAACCGTACTCAAGACGCGGGTAAACGTTCAGTGCAGCGCGATCTTAAGGCGATGTATGAAATGGGCACCTTTGGCTTGCGCCTTGATGACCGAAATAAACCCTATGGCTGGTCGATAGAAACCTGCTGGCGCGGATTAAATATAGACTTAATGGATCAGCATATGGCGTTAGCACTGTCGACCTTAAAGCGCAGCGCGAGCCAACTTATGCCACCGCAAAGCTTGCAACAATTGCAGCCTTATTTTGAACGCGCCGATAAAGTATTAGCCAGTGACCCTGACAATCCTTGGCTTTATTGGGCCTGCCGAGTGGCACAGTTACCAGAGCCTTACCCTTTTATCCTGCCACAGCACGAACCAAAATCCTTAGCGGTCATACAGCAGGCCATTTTAGATAAAAAGCAAATTAGCTGTGATATCAAAAAATTAATTAGCCGCAAAATGCATTGGCTGCACTATAGCCACATCAATCCTCAGGGGATCATCATTCGCGACAGTGTGGTGCTGCTGGCGTTTACCATTGGCAGCTTTGACACTCGACGCCATCATAAACCCATAGGTTTATTGCGTAATGCACAGTTGTTGACGACCCATACCATTGAAAGCCCAGACTTTGATATTAACAAAGCCGCTCAAGGCACAAGCGGTGAAAAAGTTCGACTCGAATTGCTGCTATCGGACAGGGCCACTTTTATTATGCGCGAGGCCAAATTTAGCGAGGTTCAAGAGATGCGATTGCAAGACGATGGCCGCTTCCATGTCTCGGCCGAAGTCTGCGATACGCCCAAACTTAGGGCAGCATTGTGGGAAATGGCTGATACCGTTGAAGTCTTAGCCCCTGCTAAGCTCAGGGAACATTTTGTACACATGACCCATAAGATGCGTGCCAAGTATCTCTAATTCCGGAGCTTATATGCGACAACTCGTGTCGCAACTTAAGGTTAGTCTGGCTCCCCATTCACTCACCTTGAGAAGCGCCATGTTTGAACTTATTCCCCAGGAAGATGCCACTATCATGCCCAAACTGATGGTATTTGGCGTCGGTGGTTGTGGCTGTAATACCATAAATCAGCTCAGCAAAGTTAATCTTCCCGCGAGTGTTGAACTCGTTTCTGTCAACACAGATGCCCAATCAATGGCGGCAACCCATAGCCATTTCAGCATTCAAATTGGCCCACAAACAACTAAGGGGTTAGGCGCGGGCGCCAAACCTGATGTCGGTTGCGCGGCGGCCTTAGAATCTGAAGAGATGTTAACTGAACAGATGCTAAATGCGGATATTATCTTTATTACCGCGGGGTTAGGTGGCGGGACGGGAACGGGCGCCTTGCCTCAGGTGGCAAAGTTCGCTCGCGAACAAGAAAAACCGGTTATCGCCGTGGTGACTATGCCCTTTGGCTTTGAAGGCCAGCATCGCGCCGCCAATGCACAGGCGGGTTTAAATGAATTACTCAACTGTGCTAATGCGGTTATCGTGCTGCCCAACGACAAGCTTGCAAAGGTGCTAGGGGCAAAAGTGACCTTGCTGAATGCCTTTAATGAGAGCAATAAAATCCTCCAAGACGTATTACTCGGTCTGGCCAACACGATAAGCCAAGCAGGGCTGATTAATATTGATTTGAATGATTTTATTTCAGTCATTAGCCGCCAAGGCCGCGCTGCTATGGGGGTTAGTCACTTAATGCAAGATGAGGATCTGATCACCACAGTTAAGCGAGCCATGCAAAATCCCCTGCTCGATGATATCGATCTCAGTCAGGCGCAGGCGGCCATTGTCAGTGTTGTTGCTAAAGAGACGATAGAACTCAGCCAATACCATCAGATTGGCGCCACAGTACACGAACAACTCCCCCATGACGCCCTCGTGATTATCGGGCTGACGGTCGATGCGAATCTCAAATCTGAGCTCGAAGTCATGGTCATTGCGACCGGCATCACCACTAAATCCTTAGCTGATGATTTATCCGCACCGCAGACCATCGAAGATAAGTATATTAATGTGCATGATTTTATAGGGCGACCCACAACAGAGAAATTAAAACAATCCGAGCTAAAACAGAAGCTTGAACCCAATCCAGTGCCGCATCATTATGATGTGAATGATTTACAGATACCGACATATTTACGACACCAGAAACAACAAGCGCATTAACTCAACTTTGAATCTCTTTATGCCGCTCTTTATACAAGAATGCCACGTCTTTATCGATGATTTCGAGTCGCCAGCCATAGTGATGCGCGAGCCACTCAAAAGTCGCTTTGGCGTAAAAATGGATGTGGGTGGGATCGTTTTTATAGTGCCAGTGGGCAAATGCGGGTTTATCCTGCACGCGCTTGGTCATAACAGCCAAAATGCCGTTGGGTTTTAATAAGTTATCTAGCTGCTTAAGCAGCCCTGCGGCATCGCTCACGTGCTCTATAACTTCAGTTAAGGTAATAAAGTCGTATTGGCGGGCTAAGGTTTCGGGATGATTGGCATAATAAAGATCGTAATTGTCGATGTGATAACCGCGCGCCTTTGCGATTAGACTCAAGGCCTTGCCTTCACCGCAGCCAAAGTCGAGCCCTTGAGCCGAGGGGCTAACACGCGCAAGCAGTGGCTCGAGTGTGCGGTTTAAAAATGTTTGATAGCCAAGATCATCGGCATGATTCTCGTGCTTATCGTACTCGGCTTTTTCTGCCTCATGCGAAAGGTAAAACTTGGGAGGCACGCTCACCAAGTGGCAGGCTTGGCATTGATAATAGTGGCGCTTTTTATCTTGATGATAAGCGAGTAACTCAGTGCTATGGCATAAGGGACAGATATTCAACAACAATTCCTAGGCATGGTAGCGAGTCTAATTAAGGCGTAGGGATTTTACGCTCTTTGGCAGCGGCTTCTTTGGCTTCTCGTAAATATCGTTGCTCGCGACTTTCTCTTTCACCGAACTGTTGTTGCGCCTTGATTTTTTGCTGCGCTTGCCAATCGTTGGCTTGGGATTTCTGGTTGATTTTATCTTCTCGTTCTGCTGTTTCTTTGGTCGCTTGGCGCGCCTTTTCTAATTGATCTAGCTCTAACTGCTGAGAGTCAATACGGGCATTATTGGCCTTTTGCTCTAGAGTCAATCTTGGCTTTGACGTATCGGCAGCATTCGCTAACGCAAGAGGCAGACTGCAGAGCAGCACTAACGAGATGACAACCTTAGCAACAAGGACGTTAAATAAATATACCATTTCATGCCTCCTTTATTCGATAATCGAATCGATAAACAATAAAATCAGACTCGTATAAGATGCGTAAAACATAGCATAAAATCGGTTTAACGTTAGACTATTCAGCAAAACATCCTACAAAAAAGACGTAAAGATTGCTACCTAAAATATCTAAAACCCATCGTCTTAACCCCATCAACTATACCTTACCGCTGGGCTCATTTGAGTGCTGATAACGAGCCTGCACTGCACTTGGCATCGCCTTAATCCGCAATGCCACCATCGCATCAAATGCCATCATTAACGGCTGAACATCAAGGGTAGAATCGAGGGCGCTTAACATATAAGCGCAAGCTTCTAAGGTCGATAAACTATCGCTACGACTGGATTTACGGATCCGATAGCGCGATTCATAACCTTCAGCCAAATGCACCGCAGGATACTGGGTTAGCCAAGAATTAAGCTGCAGCATTTTGAACGCCTTACGCCAAGTGCCATCGAGCAATAGCAATACACAATCTGGGTTAATACTTTGCTGCTCAACACTCACACTTTGCTCTGAGGGATACACGAGATAAATCGGCCTATTACACGCCGCTAAATATTGCCGCAAGCCATTGAAGTCGGCCTCGCTTTCGCCCACGTAAACGTGAGTGTCAGGTACCGCAAGGCTCAATACCCGCACACTGTTTTTCTTATGTTCAACTTCACTCGGGTGCTGTAAAACCACCAACTGAGTCACGGCAGAAATAGGCTGAATACTCGCACACAGACAAGCATTTTGCGGATAACGACAAATAGAACAGTAGTGGCGAGACAAGCTTTACTCCTCGGATTAGTGAGATATTTTACCCGTATACCAAAGGATAAAAGGGTATTAGACACAATAAAAAATACCCACAGTTTGTGGTCAAACAAACTGTGGGCTGAGGGTGTGCTCTGTCATTAACCCATGACATTAAAAACCCATGACATTAAACGGTGGCGCGAGCTAATGCTCACCCGCTAACTGCTCTTGGTGCCAGTGGTCGAATCGACTCAGCGCCATTATTAGTAATAGCCCGAGGGAAGAAACGCCCATCACTAAGGCAACTGCGTAAGGTGCG
>JBOFUF010000019.1:0-7174 GCA_051652445.1 Shewanella sp. | reverse complement strand
CGCTGATCCAATTCTTGGTTTAACCGATACCTTTAAAGCTGATCCGCGTCAGGATAAAGTTAATCTTGGTGTTGGCATTTATAAGGATGAGGCAGGACAGACTCCCGTTCTGGCTTCAGTCAAAAAAGCCGAGGCTCTTTTACTTGATCAAGAGAAGACCAAAAACTACTTAGGTATTGAAGGCGTGCAAGCGTATAACCGTGTAGTACAAACATTGCTGTTCGGCGAAGACAGCGAATTAATTTCTTCTGGCCGCGCTGCCACAGCACAAGCCCCTGGTGGTACAGGAGCACTGCGTATTGCTGCTGAGTTTTTACTGCGTAATACGTCATCGCACACTATTTGGGTGAGCAATCCAACGTGGGCCAACCATCAGAATATTTTTGAAACAGCGGGTTTAACCGTTAAAGAGTACGGTTATTATAAAGCAGAAGCCCATGATATCGATTTCGATACCATGATGACTGATTTATCTAACGCCAGTGCGGGTGATGTCGTGCTGCTCCACGGTTGCTGCCATAATCCAACGGGTATCGATTTAACGTTGGCGCAATGGGAACTTGTTGCTCAATTGTGTGCTGATAAGAAACTCGTGCCGCTGTTTGACTTTGCTTACCAAGGTTTTGGTGCTGGCATTGAAGAAGATGCGGCAGGTCTGCGTTTAGTCGCATCTAAAGTATCTGAGCTGCTGGTGGCTAACTCTTTCTCTAAAAACTTTGGTTTGTACAACGAACGCATCGGCGCTGTGACAGTGGTGGCTGAAGATGCTGACGCCGGCGTGCGTGCCTTTAGCCAAGTCAAACGTACCATACGTGCGAACTATTCTAATCCTCCAGCCCATGGTGCGCTGATCGTTAGCACGATATTAAATGATGTAGCCCTGAAAGCCATGTGGGTGCAGGAAGTCAAAGAGATGCGTGAACGTATCGGCGAAATGCGCACTCTGTTCGTTGACAGCTTAAAGGCTGAGGGCGTGACTCAGGACTTCAGTTTTATTTCTCGCCAAAATGGCATGTTCAGTTTCTCTGGCTTAAATAAAGCACAAGTGGCGCGTTTGAAAGACGAATTTGGGGTTTATATTGTCGGCTCAGGACGCATTAGCGTTGCCGGCATGACTAAGACAAATATGCCGATTATTTGTAAAGCGATAGCACAAGTCTTGTAAAGCTTATAGCGTTGAGAATAAGGCTACTCGGAAGCGTGCTTTAGCCCTAAATCATAAAGGACAACATTGCTGTCCTTTATGAAGTTTATTCCGTGATTAGCAACTTAATGCTCATCACGTCAATAGTTGTGTTCAGGTTGCCTGTTTAATCATGAGCAGGGCGCTTAATGCATCGAGTAAATAAGCCTTGTCATGTAGATTAGGATTATGCCGATTTCTCAGCGGAAAATAATTAACCAGTGGCCCTAAACGCATTTGCTCACCATGGCACAGCACTTTGTGAATAATAGGCTTGCCAATCACTTGGTGACACCACGCGATACGTTGCTCAATGCTAAACCGACCCGCGGGTGAGGATTCTTCGGCAAGGTTATCAATGAAGATCACCTGTGCTTTAGTTGCGGCGAGACTTTGGGCGAATTTAGGTAACAGCAAGGGTGGCATGATGCTGGTTAAAAAACTTCCTGGCCCTAAGATAATTAAATCCGCGTGGCGTACCGCTTCACAGGCTTCTGCGGTGGCATCGACTTGTGGCTCAAGGCTCAGTGCGATGGGGGCTTCATCCATACTGTCGACATTCATTTCCCCAAAGACTTTGCTGCCACAGGCTTGAAGGGCAACTAAGTGAGTCGGTTGCTCTGACATGGGAATAAGGTGGGTTTCTATCTTGAGCAAGTTTCGAATAAGATTAACGGCTTCTAATGGACGCACACAGAGCTGATCAAGAGCCAGTAAAATTAAATTGCCTAGATTATGGCCACTGAGTTCAGTTTCACCTTGGAAACGGTATTCGAACAATTGTGAGCCTACAGAAGGGCGATTAGCTAAATGCGATAAACAATTGCGTAGGTCGCCCCAGGCGATACAGTCCTGCTCGGCTCTTAGTCTACCGGTCGAACCACCGTTATCGGTCGTGGCGACAATTCCCGTAAGACGGCTGCCCAAAAAATCGAGTGAAGATAATACTCGACCTAAACCATGGCCGCCACCGATGGCGACGACCTGTTCAAATTGATTAAACATCAAATGCTGCATCTGGGTTCTTCCTTCCTGAATACCAGAAAATGTGACTATCATTGTGATTGTGCTCAAGAACCTGACTATAAAAATTCAGTTAAATCTTGCACTCAAAATCGACGGTTACACAGCAAGCTAGTTTGGTATGCTACTGGCAACGTAGACCTAGCATTCTACCTGAGTTAGTGAGGGTGATTACGGGCAAATTTCGCGAAATCTGACATGTAGCATATAATCCGTCTTTTATTTGCCCAATACGGGTCCTACATCTAAAGGTGGATGATTGAAAACAGGTAGAATCGGTTCGTTTACATTGGCATTAGCCATGGTCATCCTGGCGATTTCTGCATTACGTGTTTGGATCATTCCGAACCCGCATCATTCATCAATCATTACAGCCCAACTCGTTGACGCTATCGTTCCTGTTACACAAGCCCCTGACTTTTCTTCAATAATTGATATTGCCGAAAAGAAGAAAGCCTTTTTTGATTTTCTACAGCCGATAGTTCAGCAGCAAAATGCCATTATCTTAATGGAGCGGGGCTTTATCAGTGAAATGCTTGCGCTCGCAGAGAATAGTAAGCGTTTATCTGAAACACAACTCGGGCAGCTGAATACCTTATTTGATAAATACCAATATGCGGCACGAAACATAGATACAAAATCTTTGGCAAGCCTATTGAAGCGTGTCGATGTGGTGCCTGAGTCCATGGTGTTAATCCAAGCTGCGAATGAATCGGGTTGGGGCAGTTCACGCTATGCCCGTGATGGGTTTAATTTTTTTGGCGAATGGTGTTTTACGTCTGACTGCGGCATGGTGCCATCGTCACGAGGGGCAGATAAACAGCACGAAGTAAAAGTGTTTTCATCGGTAGACGACTCAGTATCGTCTTACATGCGCAATCTAAATTCCAATACAGCCTATGCATTATTTCGATCTATTCGAGCCGATTTACGTTCACAGGCATTAGAGCCGACCGCAGATCAATTGATCTACGGATTAGTGAATTATTCTGAAAGACAAGTCGCTTATATTGATGAGCTGCTTGATATGTTACGTCATAACAAACAATATTTGGTGAATGTCAATGTATAAAAAACTGTTGTTTAGTGGGCTATATTTACTGGCAACCAATGCCGCGGCAGAGACAGTATCCCTTGAATACAAAGGCTTTTATGACAGGTTAACAGAAGTCAATAAAGGTGACTATCAACTGGTTGAAGTGGCTTTTAGTGTTCCAATACAAAAAAACTGCCTTATTCAAAGCGGCACTATTTCCAGTGAAAAAACATCAACGTCACTGACGTATACCGATACTCAGCGGTTATTTATTCCCTTAGATGATGATTTAAAAAAACAGCGGGCCTTGGTTAATCTGAATTTTTCCGGCAGTGCTGAGGGATGTGCTATCGCGATGCAAGTGAGAGCAAAACAAACGTTAGCAGAATACGATAAAGCGCGCTTACAACAAATTACCACCGAAATGGATACTCTACTGGGCGCAATGCAAGGGTTTCCTATGCGTTATTTTAGGAAATCTATTGTCGGTTTAAACTTTGAGTTCTCACACGAACACGCGGTATATGTATACTTCAATGGCCATGAACAAACCGTTAAAGGCAGTTATAAATTAGCCGCGAATGAGCTCGAAAATCTTACCACACTGAGTTTCAGCACACCGCCGTTGGTCTTGAGTCCTTGGGTGAAGTAATCGTCTTTGAATCGGTATATTGAAGCGGTTTATGTTGAAAAATAGACTCACTGATCATTTATCTTTCCCATAACAATGCCCACATTAAGTGGCATTGTTATAGGGTTTGTTTTTTGTAGGGCAGGCTGCTAAATTCAGCCTTAATTAAACGTTGTAAGTGTTCACGATATCAATCTGTTTTGCCGCATCCAAGTCAATACGGCCACTGTTGGCGATATCAAGGAAATCAAATGCGGGTAGATTGGCTTCAGCCACATCACCGCGCATAGGCGCATCAGGATCACGTGCCAAAGACACAAAATCGAACTGTTCACGGTCTACCCCCTGCGATGGTGCAGTATTTTGCATCGCGGTGAAAATGGTTTCAATGCGACCAGGATACTGTTTATCCCACTGATTAAGCATGTCTTTGACTGCGGCACGCTTTAAGTTTTCCTGCGAGCCGCACAAGTTACAAGGAATGATAGGGAATTCTTTTAAGCTGGCATATTCTTGAAGATCTTTCTCGCGACAATAGGCTAGGGGACGTATGACGATATTAGCGCCATCATCCGACAGTAACTTTGGTGGCATGGCTTTCATCTTGCCACCAAAGAACATGTTCAAGAACAAAGTCTCAATAATGTCATCTCTGTGGTGACCTAGGGCTATTTTTGTGGCGCCGATACGCTGAGCAAAGCCATAAAGCGTGCCGCGTCGCAGGCGAGAGCAAAGGGAGCAAGTCGTTTTACCTTCTGGAATTTTGTCCTTCACAATCGAGTAAGTGTCTTTTTCGAGAATATGATAAGGCACGTTCAACTTATCGAGATAGGCCGGTAACACATGCTCAGGAAAACCGGGTTGCTTTTGATCTAAATTCACCGCAATGATTTCAAACTGAATAGGCGCGCGTTGCTGCAGATTGAGCAGAATATCGAGCATGGCATAGCTGTCTTTCCCACCACTGAGGCAGCACATGATCTTATCACCATCGACAATCATATTGTAATCGGCGATCGCGCTCCCCACTTCACGACGCAGGCGCTTGTTTAATTTATTCAGCCGAGTAGTTTGTTTTTTAAATAATTCTTCTGGCATTGGATTTGCCGTAACTTCAGATATAGCTTCAAGCATAAAAAAGCGCCCAGTAACACAGTTTCAGGGCGCGTATTATTCCAGCTATCTTTGGCGGGGTAAAGAGCCGCGTATCGCTTAGGCTTCTTCTAGTGGGGATTTGTAACCGTCAGGCTTAATCGCCAGTAAATCGCAGTTGATGCTATCGATCACATGTTCAGCAGTATTACCTATCAGCGCCGCTGAAAATCCGGTGCGACCTACAGTTCCGAGGATCACAAGTTCAGCATCTAATTTCTCAGCAAGCTCAGGAATGACATCCTCAGGTAAACCTTCTTTCACATGGCAATGATTTGGATTGATAGCATACGCGCCTGCAAGATAATTGACACGTTGCTCATGCTGTATACGAATGGTTTCGTTGTAGGATTGGGCATCAAAATCAGGAAGTTCAATAGCTAAGTTAACCGGCGTGCCAGGATACCCATTGACTAAATGCACTTCTGCCGCGAACTTTTCCGCTAAATCTTTTGCATGCTCGATAATCTTACCGTTAAGCATTTGATGATCGGTATCTTCAGTTGCAACATTTACAGCGCAAATAATTTTACCCGCAGCCGGCCAGTCATGGGCTTTCACCATCAACACCGGCATAGGAGCTTTGCGCATTAAATGCCAATCTGTTGGCGTAAAAATGACAGCTTTAAGTTTGTCATGGGCATGGGTACCTTTGACAATCAAATCGTATTTTCCTGAAATAGCATGATTAATAATGCTTTCAAAGGGACGGTTATGCCAAATAACTTGAGTATCAATGTTTAATTGCAGATGGGCGTAAGCGGCGAGTAGATCGTGGATCCAAGCGAGGCGTTGATCAATCACGCCTTGACGCATAGCTTCGCGCTCTTGATTTGATAGAATAGAGGTCATTTCATAAGAGAAGTCAAAGATAGAAAGAAACACTGTGACTTGGGCGTTGCATTTACAAGCCAACGCGACGGCTCTTGCGAGGGCAACTTGATTGTCTGTGGTAGGGTCAACCACGACCAGTATTTTTTGATAGTCCTTCATGTTAGGTTCCTTGCGTCGTAGGCTTAATATCATCATCTGCCTTTGCCAGTAGGCAGTATTGTTCTAGATCAAACTCAGGTTAAATTGACTAAAATTCACTTAAAAATCATGCCTCAATCTATATACTATGTCTAGGGAGTGTTGATATTAAATGCTATCCACTCTGCAAAGCTCGGGATCGCAAAACGAGCCGTGAAGCGGCGCGCGATTATACTATCTTGCGATTCGGGAATTACCCGCTAACAAACTAAGCTCTGGTGAGTCAAGAATCGTAATGTACTTTCCCTTGACCTCGATCAAACCGGACTTTTGGAAGCGGCCAAGTAAGCGACTGATGGTCTCCACGGTTAAACCAAGATAATTACCAATGTCGCCACGGGTCATGGTTAAGCGGAATTCTTTAGGTGAAAAGCCACGACTGCCGAAACGATTTGCCAGATTATTGATAAATGCCGCCAGGCGTTCTTCGGCATTTTTTTTGCTCAGCAGCAGGATCATTTCTTGATCGCTCATGATCTCATTACTCATTAGACGCATTATCTGCTGACGTAACTTAGGCATAGTGCCCGAAAGTTCATCGAGGATATTAAAGGGGATTTCGCAGACCATAGAGGTTTCGAGGGCCTGTGCAAAACTCTGGTGTAGTTGAGCGTGAATACCATCGAAACCTATTACATCTCCCGCTAGATGAAAGCCGGTGATCTGCTCATCACCTTGCTCGGTAATAGTGTAACTTTTGATGGTGCCAGAGCGGATAGCAAACAGGGATTTTAACGCATCACCTGACTTAAAGATTTGCTCACCTTTCTGGATTGGCTTTTTACGCTCAATAATATCATCGAGCTGATCTAGCTCACTTGCATTGAGGGTAAAAGGAATACAAAGGGTAGCCATACTGCAATCGTGACAATGGATTGTGCATCCGCTAGCGGCAGGACGACGATTTTTATTTTGTTCAATTGTCATGTCGGTTCTCAAGTTTATCCACTGCCGTCATGTTAAACCAATTCACTCACTTGGGCTAGTTTAGCTGCGCGAGTGCGATATATAAAGTTTGGCTACCAAAGGCGATTAACAGTAAGCCGCTCAATACTCTAACGGTTTTTTTTTGTACCCAAGCCGCGAGGCTTTTTGCGGCGATACCTGCGCTTAATAG
>JBOFUF010000018.1:0-7437 GCA_051652445.1 Shewanella sp. | reverse complement strand
GCACAGATTTACGACTTTTACCGGCAACATCATGCCTGGCATAACCAAGATGCAGTTCCATCTCGGTTTCAAGAGCACGCTCAGCAAGCTTTTTGGTTAACGGCTTAAGGATGCCTTGCTCACCAAGCAAGTCTTCAGGAGATTTGTAAGCAGCGAATAACTGATCGATAAGCTGGTCTGATATTGGCATTCGTTATTCTTTTCACATATATGGATAGAATGCCATTTACACAGATCTTTTTACACTCTCTCTAATGCGGATTGGTATCACTGAAGATTTATTTTGTTTTAGATACAAAAAAACCTCGCTAAGCGAGGTTTAAATGTTGGTACAGATGAGAGGACTTGAACCTCCACGCCCTTGCGAGCACCAGCACCTGAAGCTGGCGTGTCTACCAATTCCACCACATCTGCATGGCTATTCGATATTTCATCGAATTGACAATCTTAACACTGTGAATCTTAACTTTTGAACTGCAATTTGGTACAGGTGAGAGGACTTGAACCTCCACGCCCTTGCGAGCACCAGCACCTGAAGCTGGCGTGTCTACCAATTCCACCACACCTGCACTGTACCTATTGCAGTTCTCTAACATTCGTCACCTAAGCAACCAATTTAAAGATGGTGCCCGAACCCGGAATCGAACCAGGGACACGAGGATTTTCAATCCTCTGCTCTACCGACTGAGCTATTCGGGCGACGGGCGCAATTTAAAGGCTTTTCGGGTATTGAGTCAATAGATTTTTACTAAATAAGCCAAAAAGCGACTCAGTTGGATAAGATTTACACGAAAGTGTCATTTATGCTGAAATTAAGAATGTGCAAAACAGTCAAACCATTATTTACATGGAGGACTGAGCGATATCCAGTTTTGGATTATCTTAGAGTGGCAAAGCAAAAAAAAGCCCCTGTTAAAGGGGCATTCTTAACTAGTGTGATAAGATTTCATTGTTTGGGAAGTTAGCTTGCATTACCATGAGCACGTTTTGCTTAAGCTTGCTCTGACCTAATTCGCCATAAGCTTCTATCATTATCTCTAATGCCCGTTCATTTGAAGGGGTACCAGGGTATGTCTCCATTACTGATTGTGCACGGATTGCTGCGGCGCTCCATGCATTCATCTTAAGATAGTACTCGGCAACTTGAATTGAATATCTTGCTAAGCGATCCTTTAACGCGAACATGCGTTTTTGCGCATCGGCAGCATATTTGCTGTTAGGATAGGTTTTGATAAGACGATCAAAATCTTTGAAAGCCTCTTGAGCATTTTTAGGGTCACGATCGGTTCGGTCGATATTTAGCATATCGTGGAACATGTAGTTGTCTGCTTGCATGTTTACTAAACCGCGCATATAAAACACATAGTCAACATCTGGATGAGTTGGATTGAGACGGATAAATCTGTCTATATTGGCAATCCCAGAAGCGACATCGTCCATTTTGTAGTAAGCATAAATCAGGTCTAACTGGACTTGAGTTTTGTGAGGTCCGAAGGGGAAGCGTGAGTCTAACGCCTCCAAAGAACGGACTGCTTTAGAGTAATTGCCAAGTTCCATAGAGGTTCTAGCCTGAGTATAAAGTACATCAGGTGACGTTTTGGCGGCAATATCGTTATCATCAGGGCTGCTGCTGCAGGCTGATAACGCTAGTGAAAATAGGACTAAGGTACAGCCTTTGGAAAATTTATACATACTTGAATTCAATTCTTTTTAAGTTGTAGTTAAGAATTTTTCCATTTCACTATAAAATAGAAAACATCCGATTGTAACAGATAGCACACATTTTTTGACCCCTAAATGGGGATACGGTTCCTATGACACAAGAGATTAATCTAAAAAGCGAGATTTCGGCAACACAAACTGGACTGAGATTAGATCAGGCCCTAGCAGAATTGTTCCCAGATTACTCGCGCACGCGCATCAAGGAATGGATCCTATCTGATGCAGTTTATGTTGACGGCGTTGTCGTTAATAAGCCCCGAGAGAAAGTTTATGAGCTACAACAAATACTCATAGACGCCACTCTTGAAGAAGAAGTTCACGCAGCGGCGCAGGCCATTGATCTGGATATCATCTATGAAGATGACGACATTATCGTGATCAATAAGCAAGCGGGACTGGTGGTTCACCCCGGTGCTGGCAATGCCGATGGTACGCTAATGAATGCGCTTTTACATCATTGCCCCGATATTGAGCATGTGCCGCGTGCGGGTATTGTGCACCGTCTCGATAAAGACACGACAGGTTTGATGGTGGTTGCTAAAACCGTTGAAGCGCAAACCCATTTAGTGGCTGCCTTACAGGCCCGTGAAATCACTCGTGAATACGAAGCGATTGTCATGGGGACTATGACGGGTGGCGGTACTGTGGATGAGCCGATTGGTCGTCATCCAACAAAACGTACTCACATGGCAGTGCATCACGCAGGTAAACCTGCGGTAACACACTATCGTGTGGCGGAAAAATTCCGTAATCACACACGTCTCAGATTGCGCCTTGAATCGGGTCGTACTCATCAAATTCGTGTGCACATGGAATACATTGGCCACGTATTAGTGGGGGATCCTGTGTATGGTGGTCGTCCAAAACCGCCTAAATTGGCGAGCCCAGCGTTTTTTGATATCCTGAAAAACTTCAAGCGCCAAGCGTTGCACGCTGTGCGTCTTGAATTAGCTCACCCGGTGAGTTGTGAAATCATGAGTTGGCAGGCGCCCATTCCTGAGGACATGGTGATGTTGACGAAAGCACTGCGTCAAGATACGGTCGAGCATCCGATCGAGTATTTGTAAGTGTTTAATCACGATTGGCCTGTTCCCGCTAATGTAGGCATCGCTATGACAAATCGTCATGGCGGTGTGAGCACGCCTCCCTATGACAGTCTGAACCTTGGGCTGCATGTGGGGGATGCACCAGAGTTGGTGATGGCTAATCGTGAGTTACTTGCTAAACAATGGGTATTAACTTCAGATCCCGTCTGGCTTGAGCAAGTACATGGCACCTATGTGCTCAATTTAGATAGCCTGAGCTTAGCTCCTGTTGCGGATACACCGATTGCCGATGCCAGTTACAGCCGAACGGTTGGTCGAGTTTGTGCTGTGATGACCGCGGATTGTTTACCTGTTTTGCTGTGTAATCAAGCGGGAACAGAAGTGGCAGCAGCCCATGCCGGTTGGCGTGGTTTATGTGATGGCGTGATTGAGGCCACCGCGGCGCAGTTTAGTTCACCTATGGATGAGTTGATTGCCTACCTCGGCCCGGCTATTGGTCCACAAAAATTTGAAGTCGGTGTTGAAGTACAGCAAGCCTTCTGTACGTTACATCCGCAAGCCGCAGAGTATTTTATTCCAATAGGTAATCAGTATCTTGCCGATATTATTGGTTTGGCTACATTACGTTTAAGTTTACTCGGGATAAACTGCATTTATAGCGCAGATATCTGCACTGTCAGCGACACCGATTACTTCTCTTATCGTCGCGATAAAGTAACGGGGCGCATGGCATCGTTGATCTGGCTTAAGTCTTAAGCTCATTCCCCTATAGTTTGTATTTATTTGCGCGTTATTCGCTTGAATTTGGCTAAATAGCCCCCATCTTTTAACTAACGAAATGTAATACCAATCCTATTTAAATCTCTCCATTAGCGGTACTGATTTTAAAGCCACTAAATTGGCAAGATGCCTTGTGGATTGGCATATCTCTACTATATGAGTGTTAGGAGGCTGTATGCGACTCGATCGTATGACCAATAAGTTTCAGCTTGCCATCTCTGATGCCCAGTCCCTCGCACTTGGGCGCGATCATCAGTTTATTGAGCCACTGCATTTGATGATGGCGTTGTTGAACCAAGATTCAGGTTCAATCCATCCTTTATTAACCCAAGCTGGTATTCGTGTGAGTGCGCTGCGATCGCTTTTGAGTCAAGAGCTGGAACGCTTACCTCAAGTCGAAGGTACGGGCGGCGATGTACAATTATCCCAAGGTTTAATCCGTTTATTAAATCTGTGCGATAAACTGGCGCAAAAGCGTAAAGACAAATATATCTCTAGCGAGCTATTTGTGATGGCGGCGTTAGAAGGGGTCGATGCCCTTGCGCAGGCGTTGAAAAAAGCCGGTGCAACGAAAGAGTTGATGGAGCAAACCATTCAGCAGATCCGTGGTGGCCAAAATGTGGATGATCCTAATGCTGAAGATCAGCGCCAAGCGTTGAAGAAGTTTACTATTGATCTGACCGAGCGGGCCGAACAAGGCAAGTTAGATCCGGTGATCGGCCGTGACGATGAAATTCGCCGCACGATCCAAGTGCTACAACGCCGCAGTAAAAATAACCCTGTTCTTATTGGTGAACCGGGTGTAGGTAAAACAGCCATTGTTGAAGGACTTGCTCAGCGTATCATCAATGGTGAAGTCCCCGAGGGGATTAAAAATAAGCGTGTTTTATCCCTTGATATGGGTTCATTGATTGCGGGTGCTAAATATCGCGGTGAGTTCGAAGAGCGGTTAAAAGCGGTACTTACTGAGTTGGCGCAGGAAGAAGGTCAAGTGATCCTCTTCATTGACGAACTGCACACTATGGTCGGTGCTGGTAAAGGCGAAGGCGCAATGGATGCAGGTAATATGCTCAAACCGGCATTAGCGCGCGGAGATTTGCACTGTGTCGGCGCGACCACGCTCGATGAGTATCGTCAGTATATTGAAAAAGATGCGGCGCTTGAACGCCGTTTCCAAAAAGTGCTAGTAGATGAGCCAAGTGTTGAAGACACCATCGCGATTTTGCGTGGCCTGAAAGAGCGTTACGAACTGCATCATCATGTGGAAATTACTGATCCGGCGATTGTGGCGGCGGCGACTATGTCGCACCGTTATGTGTCGGATCGTAAGTTGCCCGATAAAGCGATTGATTTAATCGACGAAGCGGCATCGAGCATCCGTATGCAGATGGACTCCAAGCCCGAGTCGCTCGATAGGCTTGAACGCCGTGCTATCCAGCTCAAACTAGAGGAGCAAGCCTTAGCGAAAGAAAATGATGAGGCGAGTCGTCGCAGGCTTGAGCATCTGCAAGAGGAATTACATGAGGTTGAAGCTAAAGCGTCAGAGTTGAACGAAATTTGGCGTACTGAAAAAGCCGCATTAGCGGGCACTCAGCACATCAAAGCCGATCTCGAACAGGCTCGAATGGATTTAGAAGTGGCACGTCGTGCGGGTGATTTGACCCGCATGTCTGAGCTGCAATATGGTCGTATTCCGGAGCTTGAAAAGCAGCTCGACTTGGCGTCGCAAGCCGAAATGCAGGACATGACGCTATTGCGTAATAAGGTCACTGAGTTTGAAATTGCTGAAGTCTTGTCGAAAGCGACGGGAATTCCCGTATCTAAAATGCTTGAAGGCGAGCGCGAAAAATTACTGCAAATGGAAGTGGCGCTGCACGAGCGGGTGATAGGCCAAAACGAAGCCGTCGATGCGGTCGCGAATGCGATTCGTCGTAGCCGTGCAGGCCTTGCGGATCCAAATCGCCCGATTGGCTCGTTCCTATTCTTAGGCCCAACGGGTGTGGGTAAAACTGAATTGTGTAAATCACTGGCGAGGTTCTTATTTGATACTGAATCGGCCTTAGTGCGCATCGATATGTCTGAGTTTATGGAAAAACACTCAGTATCGCGTTTAGTGGGGGCGCCTCCTGGATACGTGGGTTATGAAGAGGGTGGTTACTTAACGGAAGCGGTGCGTCGTAAACCGTATTCGGTAATATTGCTTGACGAAGTTGAGAAAGCGCATCCAGATGTATTTAACATCTTACTGCAAGTGCTTGATGATGGACGCTTAACCGATGGTCAAGGTCGTACTGTCGATTTTAGAAATACGGTTATCATCATGACCTCGAACTTAGGCTCAGATATTATCCAAGAAGGATTTGGTCAAGTGACCTATGCAGAGATGAAAGCAGCGGTAATGAATGTGGTAACTCACAGTTTCAGACCCGAGTTTTTAAACCGTATCGATGAATCTGTGGTGTTCCATCCATTGGATGCTGCCAATATCAAGCGTATTGCTTCGATACAGATTGCTTCCTTACGCCAACGTTTGGCGGAAAAGGACTATACATTGGAGATCACCGACGACGCATTATCATTGATTGCGAAAATTGGTTTCGATCCTATGTATGGCGCAAGACCGTTGAAACGGGCATTGCAGCAAGTAGTCGAAAACCCGCTGGCGCAGAAATTACTGCGTGGTGACTTGTTGCCGGGTAAACCGATCAAGGTCAGCTGTGAGGGTGGCGAGTTAGTGTTCGAGCAATGACCAGTACCGAGTAGCGAGTAACGTAGAGTGTTGTTTGAATGCGATACGTTAATCAAATGCTTGAAGTTGGACAAGTTGAAATAGGCGAACTGCAATAAGCGTTCTTGAATAAACGAGCTTGAAATAAACTATATTTCAATAAGAGATAGAGCTGCTTTAGTCAGTATCGCTCCCGATTCAAGCACTAAAACGAAAGAAGCCGAGTTTTTAACTCGGCTTCTTTTTTATGACACTAGCGTTAATCGTTCTTCGATTATGGCTACTTCTTATTACAGAAAAGTTTGACTCTTTCCTGCAGCTGGGCAATCGAGGCTTGGCGATCCTCCTCAGTCATCGCGACAGATTCACCCGAATCGGAAGTTTGACGGATAAGCTTAGTGTGCGTAGTGAGAATGTCTAAATTGTGTTTAGCACTCTCACAAATGGATTGGGCCTGTTTAGTATCTTTCTCTTTAATCAGCGCCGCTGACTTTTCTAATTCATTGGTTTCAGAAGTCGGTTCTGCTTTTTTTACGGGTGCTACAAAACCTACTTTCGCCTGCTCTAAATCTTCACTGTAGAGCTTTTCTGCTTTGATGTTTTCTTGTTGCGGGGCTTGCTGGCTGTAATGCATCACCCCATTTTCATCGACCCAAGTATAGATAACGCCCGCAGAAACGGGGCCAATGAAAAGGCCGAGCCAAAACCATCGGCATAGCATAGTGCTGAACATGTTCACTTTTAACATCGAAATCATCTCTAATAGGTCTCTCATCGACATGATAATAAAATATGTTATCTTGCAAGCTAACGTCTTCTTACTGAACTAGCGTAATAAGTGTATGCAAAATTCTTCAAATCAAACAGTAAAGAATAAAGCGATCTATTTATTACCGAATCTTTTTACAATCGCGGGTCTGTTTTCTGGCTTTTATGCCGTGATGGCCTCCATGAATGCCCCTGCTGCAATACAAACACTAAGCGCTACCGATTCTGAAAAAGACAAACAAGCAGAGCCTAAATCTTAGGGTACACGTTTATTCATCATTGCTCATTATTTCCAATGTGGCTTACGAGAATGTCGCCAGCATGAGCATCCTCTTTATAGAAGCTTGTTGATATAGCGAAAAACCGCTATCAACTCATGTTTATGCTTATTCA
>JBOFUF010000017.1:0-3695 GCA_051652445.1 Shewanella sp. | reverse complement strand
TCAGAGATGAGTTTAAGTATTGTAAATGATAGAAAAATTGCGGTTATGTGTCGAATTGAACCCGGATGCCTCGGGCCTGATGGCGTCAATCATATCGAAGCTTTTTGTGCTTTAGCGCAAAAAGCGATGCAATATTTTGACGTCGATGTTGGCACTTGGCTACTGATCCCAAGATATGATAAAAGCCTAGAAGAGATGCAATATAGTGTTGCAAATAAATTACTCAACCGTGAGCAAGCAAGTAAGTATCTATTATCGATAGGGCGTGACATTGATAGTTTTGAAGAAAGGTTTCAAGACAAATTGACGTCACTGATCAACGTATATTTGGCTCGAAAACCTTAAATGAGCAAGTTTTGCACATTTATTTTTGCCCTAATTAACACGCATTAAGTGCTTGTTTGTAATGTTTTTTTAAATCGTTAGCGGCTCTTTTCATGAAGCATGCGCGCAGTTTGAAAGTTCAGTTTCCGGTAATTAACTCCGTAATGTAGCTCAAAATTTGCTAGACTAGTCGATTCACTTAATGCTGAATCTTTTTCTTGCGGTATGCCCGAATTTTGTGGGTGGTAAGGATAAGTGTAAAGGACGGTTGATGCACAATCCCATTCCAGAAACCAATCTAGATGCTAATTTGTTACAGCAAAATTTCGGCTTTTCTGAATTTCGTCTTGGGCAAGCGCAAACCATAACACAATTGTTAGCGGGCAATTCGAGTTTAGCCATTTTTCCGACAGGTTCTGGTAAATCTCTTTGTTATCAATTTACAGCATTACAATTACCTCATCTGAGTTTAGTGATTTCACCTTTACTTGCTTTAATGAAAGATCAGTTGGCATTTTTACAATCTAAGGGAATTGATGCGGCTAGCATAGATTCAACCTTGAGTGCTGAACAGAGTCAGCAAGTAATGACCGAGGCTCGCTCTGGTAAGCTCAAAATTTTGATGGTGTCGGTGGAACGTTTCAAAAATGAACGCTTTAGGCAGTTTATTCAATCAGTTCCGCTGTCTATGCTGGTCGTCGATGAGGCGCATTGTATTTCAGAATGGGGCCACAATTTTCGGCCTGATTATCTTAAATTGCCTGATTATCGGCGTGAGTTAGGGATCCCCTTGGTATTGTTACTGACAGCCACCGCAACTCGAAAAGTTAAATTGGATATGGCTAAGCGCTTTGATATCGCCCCAGAACACATAGTGCAAACGGGATTTTATCGACCCAATTTAGATTTGACTGTGCTGCCCGTTTCGACACAAGAGAAGAATACTTTATTGGTTAAACAGATAACATCATTCTCAGGGGCTGGCATTGTATATGTCACTTTACAACACACTGCCGAAACAGTCGCACGATACTTGAGCCAACATGGCATCGTTGCCAGTGCTTATCACGCGGGATTTGAAGATCAAAAACGTCAACAAATCCAAAATGATTTCATGCAGGATAAGCTGCAAGTTGTCGTCGCAACCATCGCCTTTGGTATGGGAATAGATAAGAGCAATATCCGGTTTGTGATCCACTATGATTTGCCTAAATCTATTGAAAACTACAGTCAAGAAATCGGCAGAGCAGGGCGTGATGGTGCATTATCCCATTGTGTGACTTTAGCCAATCTCGACGGACTCAATACCGTCGAAAATTTTGTGTATGGCGATACGCCTGAGCGAGAAGGTATAGCGCAAGTCATTGAAGCTATTAGACTTGAACAAGATTCTGGTCAGTGGGAATGTCAGCTCAATGGCGTGTCGACGGCAAGTAATATTCGCCAGTTGCCGTTAAAAACGTTACTTGTGCAGCTAGAAATGCTAGGTGTGGTTAAGCCGTTATTTGCTTACTACGCCGATGTTAATTACAAATTTTTAGTGGATAAACAAGTCATTCTGAGTCGCTTTAATCCAGAGCGGCAAACGTTTTTGACGCAAATTTTTAATCATACGCAGATGAAGAAAATTTGGGGCGCTCTGGATTTTGACGCCTTATACAGTGCAACGGGCCATGAGCGCAGTCGCGTGTTGGCCGCACTGGAATATTTAGCTGAACATCAATTGATTGAATTAGAAACAAAACGTATTACAGACGTGTATAGGGTGGATGTTGCCGCATTAGCGCGTCCCGCTCTCCTTGATGAGTTGTACCATTATTTTATTGATAAAGAGCAGAAAGAAATTGCGCGAATAGCACAGTTAGTCCGCTTTTTTGAACTTGAGACGTGCTTAAGCCACAATTTATCCCGTTATTTTGATGATAATGAGACGCCGGCTGTTTGCGGTCATTGCAGTGTCTGCCGCGGTCATTTCGCTAAGTTGCGCTATTCGACGGAGCCGAATTGGCCTTCAGATCCGCAGATCATAGCTGATTTACGTGAGTTGAAGCAGCATTTAACGTTTAAAGGCATTGATGCTTTATCACTTGATACCTATTGTCGTTGTCTCGCCGGCATGTCAGTTCCTTTGGTGAGTCGTTTTCAAGTGCGTAAGTTAAGCGGTTTCGGCCGCTGTGAAAAATTGAGATATGCTGAAATTAAACAGAAAGTTGAGTCACTGTTGTCGCAACTAGTTGATAAAAGAGTTGAACATGAATAAGGCCGTAAAAAAGATGTTAGCCACCCATGAACATTTAGTTCACTCTGAAGGGGTGACAGTGGTTTCGCATATGCAAAGAGAAAAAGCAGAATGGGTGCAGCATACTGTTATGATCGAAGATTGTGACGTGCCGTTTAAATTTAGACGGGTAAAAAAGTATCGCAATCTACAAGGGCAAAAGATAAATGTTATCTATTACCCAGAAACAGAAACTGTGGCAGGTTTTGAAATAGAAATCATGCAAGTCGTTAGAATTAAACGATTCTAATTAATGCGCTTCGAGTCTTTGCTTCTATCAATCAGCAAAGACTCGAAGCGTATTGGAGTGATGACGCAAGAGTTAAATTCAGCTATTTACTTCGAATATTGATACGTAGAATCTACTTTCCAAGTTCTGAAACGCAGTTCAGCGCCTTCAGGTAGATAAAAAACCTTAGGCAATCGGCTATCGTAGCGCATTTTTAGTTCAGCTGGTATTCGCACAAAAGCTTCATTTTTCTCCAATGCTAAGCAGGCCATCATCGTGCTTGGACCTTCAGATATTGCATCGACTTGATAGTAGTTGTAACCCCATCCTTGTACTGTGTGTTCTTTCAATTCGCCGTTTAATGCATGCTTATTGCAATCGATTATCTGAGTTTGGCCAATTTGGATTTCGATCATATAGTCATCTTCATTTTCTAACGTCGGTAAACTCAAAATATGCTGCGCCATACCGGATTCTGGAGCAGGGAACATCTTAGTGGCTTCCTGAGCACTGTAATTTTGATGGGTAAAATGTTGAATATTAATCATGGGCGCATCAACTCCTGTTGGGTATGCCGAACTTACTGCTGAAGCGTTGAATGACGACAGTGTCAATGCGAGAGGGATGGCCATGCCACGAATCAAGGTCTTCAATTGCATCTTGTTTCTCCTAATTGAACTCAATTTATTTCGACAAATTTGTCTGTGTTCTACTTCCTACAAACGTTGGAGATGTAAAAAAGGGTTAAACGGATAGGATAAAAATTAACTAGCATCAATATTTATTTATCATCATGAATAATAAAGATTAATCTCTACTCGTGCATTAACAATCTTGCCGCTCCTATTTAATTAATCCTTTTTA
>JBOFUF010000016.1:0-1781 GCA_051652445.1 Shewanella sp. | reverse complement strand
CAGTAATACCGTTGCGATCGATGCCAATCCTGGAAGTGATCCCAACAGTGCAGACACGACCCGTTTCATGGATGGCACAATGGTTAACACTCTCAGCACCCGCAATACCCGTAACGAACGCAGTACCGCTAAAGGCCCTGATGCAGGGATAAGCGCAATTGCTATGACGGCTAAATCAAACATACTCCAAGCATCTTTAAAAAATGCACCGCGATAAGCATAAATGCGTAACAACAATTCCAGCACAAACACACTCAACAGCAACTTATCGAGATTCATCAATAAAGTGCCGTATTGCGCCATCAGGTTGGAAGAGGTTTCCATCCCAAGCAGCACTGCGTTGATTAAAATTAACGTCAAAATAAAACGACTAAACCAGTTTTGTTCAACCAGATTAATCACTCTCGCCTGCAAGCCCGTTGGCACGCCCTGTAAAGTTGCACTCATGTAACACCCCTGTAATCGCAATGACCGCGATTGTAGCGAGTGCGCACGCAGATGCCCAGATATTTACAGTGAACTTAGCGAAGACATCCTAAGCAATACAAATAAGCCTGATTTTTTATCGCTAGCAGCTAACGCGTTTCTGCCATGAATAACTTAATACGCCGTTTAATGCCTAATATAGACAGCCCAAAAAAGATGAAAAACAAGCCCCAGAGTTGCAGCCATTTTGGCATGACACTCGTCCAGCTTGCGCCCATTTGATTCAGTTCTAACATCCCCATAATCGCCGGCACTGCGGGAATAAACTGTGAACCCAACACTAAAGGCTCAGGGATTAGCGCTATCGGCCAAACAAAACCTGACACGAATAGGATCGGCATAGAAATCAGCAGTAGCACTTGGGTGGGTAAATCGCGGCGGGTGAACAAGGTGCTCATGGCAACACCTGCGGCGGCGGTGGCCAGTAAAAACGGCAATAACCACAGCGCCACTAAGCCAAAACTTGCTTGAATGCTCACGTGATACCAGTGATAACAATAGCCCACATAAAAGCTAGTAAAGAAGCTATAAATCAACATGAAAGCCAGAATACGGCCACAAACTAACTGCAGCGGCGAGACCTGCTGCCAATAGCCTTTATGGCGCCACTGCCCCGCGCCTAAAATACCGGTGCCGATGAGCAAGGTTTGATGCAAGATCAGCAGGAATAACCCTGGTACGACATAAGATGTATAGCCTAGACTGGGGTTAAAGGCAGGCACACTATTGAGGAGAATCGAGTTAACACTTTCCAGCGCTTTCTTAGGATTTTGCCCCTGAGAGAGCAAACCGAGTATTTGCACCTGCTTACCTGCATCCATGCCCGCACTCACTAAACCTTCGGCCACAGCGGAGTAAATCAAAAAGTAACTGGCATCACCACCGTAACTCAACGTCACCCCTTTACCCAAGATCAAATCGCGGCGAAACCCTTCTGGGATCACTAGCAAGCCGCGGGCCTTACCCGTCTCAATAAAGCGTTTCGCCTCGGCTATTGAGCTCACTTGACCGATCACGTGGATTTTTGCGCTGGCATCGGCATGACGGATCAGTTTACGGCTTAAGGAGGAATGATCTAAATCCACTACGATTAATTGTTGCTCGGTCGGCACTTGGTGCAGATAAGGCAAAGGATATAACACGGAATAAAACAGTACGCCGCCAAACAAAGTCACCGCGATCGCTTTATCGCTGATAATAGCCCTAAGATCAGCGAGCACTAACTGCCACAGAGTTTGTCGCGAATGAATAGATGATGGGCCACGATTAGCGAGATTCATCCTATTGCCCCTTCA
>JBOFUF010000015.1:0-1821 GCA_051652445.1 Shewanella sp. | reverse complement strand
CTAAAGGTTTTTCTTTCGCCAGAGCAATAACATCAACCCCTTGCGCTTCAAGTAGCCTTAACCACTCTCTCATGAGCCCAGCACGCCCCTTAGGCGACTGAACTCTGTCACCCGTCACCTTAAACGATGGGCACATGGGTGAATAGCTGCTGTAGTTAAAACACAGACCATTGCCATTGCAGTTCATCACATCGGGGACTGCATCACGCACATCGATGGGAATTTGCCTATCAAACTTACCGCGCTTAGCACTGTCAACATCGTAATAGAGGCCGCCAGTATGTTTAGGCGCCACTAGCTTGCCGGGATTGAGTCGGTTGTCGGGGTCGAACAAGCCTTTGATATCTTGTAGAACGCCGTATAGTTCATCGCCAAAGACAGCTGGACCGTATTCACCACGCACGCCTTTACCGTGCTCGCCCCACATTAGGCCACCGTATTGAAGTGTCAGCGCCGCAACTTGATCAGAAATCACCCGCAGTAACTTTTCATCTTCAACATCGCACATATCGAGCGCAGGACGAACATGTAACACGCCCGCATCCACATGGCCGAACATACCGTATTGCAGATTATGCCCGTCGAGTAACGCGCGAAACGCCATAATGTAATCAGCGAGTTTTTCGGGCGGTACTGCGGTATCTTCTGCAAAGGCAATGGGCTTACGACGCCCTTTAGTGGCACCCAATAAACCAACGGCTTTTTTACGCATGCCGTAGATTTTTTCGATACTCGGCTTATCTTGGGTCACTTGGTAACCCAATACCCCGCACTCGCCTTTGCTGATTTGTTCAGTCAACACCGCTTCTAGACTGGCGAGCTTTTGCTCAACATCGACCGTATCACCTGCAAATTCGACCATATTGAGGCCATCAATCACTTTACCTGGCACTGCTTGGATAAGATCTGCCACCGAATGCCAAACAATATCTTCACGGGCTAAGTTAAGCACTTTTGAATCGACCGTTTCGACCACCGTCGCCCGCGCGGCGACTAAAGACGGCGCATGGCGCAATGCCGATTGGAACGAATCGTACTTAATATTCACCATCGCCCGTTCAGTCGGCAGCGGCGTAATATTCAGTTTAGCCTCCGTGATCACCGCAAGCGTGCCCTCTGATCCCGTCAAAATTCGTGATAAATCGAATTGCGTCAGGTTGGCGTTCCACACGTGTTTTAAGTCATAGCCAGTGAGGAAACGGTTGAGCTTAGGGAATTGATTTTCAATCTGTGTTCGTTTTTCGCGGCAGACGGCCGCTACAGCAGAAATCAGTTTCTGCCCCAGCGGATTATCACTGACATTGTCGGGGTGACACAGTCGTTCTGCGTCTAAGGGATGCGTATCCAGCACACTGCCATCGATCAATACGCTGCGCAGCGCCAGTACGTGATCTGAGGTCTTACCATAGACCAGTGAGCCCGCACCCGAGGCATCAGTATTGATCATGCCACCAATTGTGGCGCGGTTTGAGGTGGATAAATCGGGGCTAAAAAAGAATCCATGGGGACGCAATGCATCGTTAAGCGCATCTTTAACGACGCCGGCTTCAACTCGCACCCAACCTTGCTCAGCATTCACTTCTAGCACACGGTTCATGTAACGCGACACATCCAAAATCAAGCCATGAGTCAGAGACTGGCCATTAGTGCCCGTACCGCCGCCCCGCGCACTAAAAGTCACGCTGCGAAATGCGTCCGTGGCCGCCAACGTCAATGCAATTTGGACATCATGCTGATGTTTAGGATAAAGCACGGCTTGAGGTAAAAATTGATAGACAGAGTTGTCGGTAGCTTGCACTAAGCGAGCACTGTAACGCTTGT
>JBOFUF010000014.1:0-2507 GCA_051652445.1 Shewanella sp. | reverse complement strand
AGGGTTGCCCTGCTTTCCGATAGACATTGCAGCTCATATCCGCACTTGGGCAACTGGCACTGGCATCGACAGGCTTAACGCACAATCCTGCGGGGACGCTGACAAATTGATCGCTACCTGTCATCACCAGCCCTTCATCGGGTGTGCCAGCAACACCGGTATATTTAGCATCCAATTGTAATGTCCCCGCATCGGGGTAATTCACTGAAATGCTTGCTTGTCCGTTGGTATCGAACGGCAGACTAACCGCCGTAGGTAAGGCACTCGAGATGCCAATTGGGGTGTTGTTGATAGTAACGCCTTGAGGCGAGATAGGTGCACTTGGGGTGAGGTAGCTACTCCAGAAATTCAGCGTTTTGGTCTGGTTTTGGAAACTCGGAATGCACTGCTGAGTGACATCGGATTTTTTCACTGCCTTGACCAGTACATCAACCGGTTTATTGGCCAGTTTATCGGGCACGTCAAAAACAAAGCCAGTATCAGCAAAAGTCAGCGAGCAATTATCTTTACTCAGCGCACCATTACCAATACGGCAAAGGGTCTCGCTTTTGGTGGTGGGATTAGAGCCCTTCACGCCTAACGTCACTACACCGGGAGTATTTCGCCTCAGTTGCAGTTGCGCCGTGCCACCGCTAACACTCACTGGATTACCGCCAACCCATACGCCATCTGCCGCAGAATCAGGTAATAAGGTTGCGCTAAGAGGTGCAATAAAGAGTGGAGTACAAATGGCATTGGGATTGATATTGGCGTTAGCACAGGCTCGAATCGTCACAGTTTCGGGATTACAGGTTAACCCCTGACCCGTATGATCAAACTCAAAATGGTCAATTTGAGCAACGGGGGTGCTGTTACCACACATGCCACCAAAATCGGCTTTATCGACTGCAGAGAGGTCAACTGTAACAGTCGCATTACCTGTTGTAGTCAAGGCACCACCAGCGGCAAAGGCTCCCGTTACTACTGCCCCCCCCGCCCATTTTACATCGCCAGCGACATAAATAATGGCATTGATTTTATTTTGACCCGCAATATTAAGCGTGTTTTTTACATAAATAATTAAATCTTCCGCTTTGCCAGTTAGATTCAAATCCACATTTGTCAAACTCAGGCTATTAAAATACAACCGCGTAGTCTTACCCGCGGTGGTAATTACAGCATTGATACTAAAGTCTCCCACGTTATAGTCATAATCCCCAGGCGTAAATTGATTACTGCCAACACGGTCGCAACCCTTATTAGTACAAATGAGTTTGTCGAAACGAGGAGGATTTAAAATGCCATAGGGTGGCACTAAGCCGGGATCATGACCACCCGTTGCCGGATTGGTAAAAATATCTGAGCACAGAGGGGCTGCGACACCTTTCGCCGAAAACAGCACAAAAATCAGCCCTAAAAATAGCAATACGCCACAAGGATATTTTCGCCAACGGCTTGCCATATCAACACTAATCACGGGCTTCTACCTCAACTTGTCGGCTAACGCGGGTCTCGCCGCTTTCGCATACCGCTGTACTGTTGATTCGATACTGAGTGACGGCGCCTACCTTATAGGCGTTGCAAGACACAGTCACCGCGCAAGCATGAAAGCCGACGACATCAGGCGGCGTCCAAGAGCTTGAAACACTTGTGCATGTCGCCGTCGCGTTCGCTGCGGCATTTAGCGGGAATAATTGTGCCAATGCGGCATCGGCGCCACTGTTGGCCGCGGCAAAGGCTCGGGTGCCCCACACTTCTTGGGTTAAGCCAATATCGCCGTCCTGCACTATGTTGATCAGGGCTGACGCCAGTAAAAACATCACAGTGATCACAAACACGGCAATAATCAATGCACTGCCGCGTTGGCGCGCAGGTAAAGCCGTTCGTTGCGAGCTTGCTCGCGATGTTCTGGGTAAACCTGCCGATTGACGATATAAATTAAGGAACATTGATCACCTGCACTTGATGTCGATATTGGAACGTCTCACCATTAACATTAAACCGCGGTTGTAAATGCACCATGGCATTATTCACTAGGCTAGATGGGGTTAAAATCAGCGGTAAATCCGCATCATTATTTAACACATTTGCCACACTTTGCGCCATTAGCACGCCCGTGCCCGCAGGCATAGTGGCAAGCATAGTGGTAGGGTTTGGCTGAGCGGCAGCTAAAGCATAACCGCTATAACGCTTTAGGCTTAACTGATTACTGGATGGCTCCTTTTCAAAGCAATAGCTCACCGGACTCGAACCAAAATAGATTCGCTGTCGTGGTGATGCCTCAGCAAAACGGACTGGCGTAGCAGTAAAAGTCAGCGTCACTTGATGCTCCAAAGGGGAAGGGGAAGGCGAAGGCACAATCGTTTTAACCTGAGCGCGCTTTTGTCTCGCACTGTTATACACATCGCTATCAGTCAAAGGATAAATCCACGCAAATTGATTAACCGCAATCTTGGTCACATCGTCTAACATCACCGTTCCCGAGAGAGCGGCGGCGCTCGGCGCTATCGGCATAGACAAATAAGTGG
>JBOFUF010000013.1:0-3963 GCA_051652445.1 Shewanella sp. | reverse complement strand
GATTCCTTTGCCACGATTACCGAGCAACTTGGGGTGACAGATTTCCCCTATGATAGGTTAACCATTGAAATAACTGAATCTTTGCTGATGAAGCAGCATACACACCTTATTGATGTACTTAATAGTTTGCGAGTTAAGGGCATCAAAATTTCCTTGGATGATTTTGGTACTGGCTATTCGTCCTTGTCCTATTTGGCGAATTTCCCTATCGATCAAATTAAGATTGATAAGAGCTTTATTGACAGATTAGAGGAAGGAAAACGCCACGAAGCGTTGGTGGAGGCCATCGTGCGTTTAAGCCATGCGTTAGAGTTAACGGTGACGGCAGAAGGGGTAGAAACGGAGTCCCAACTTAAATTTGTGAAGGCCAATCATATTCAAGAAATTCAAGGATATTTATTTTATAAGCCTATGCCCAAAACTGCATTCTTTGAATTACTCGCAAAGCAAGCTGAATTGCATTAGTGTTTTGAACTGTTGATATGACAGTGGTAAAGCTGTGCTCTGATTTAGACACTGGATTTAGACATTGGGTGTTGATATCAGATCAAGATATAAGATTTAGATGTCGCCAATTGAAATGAAATAAAAAGAGCGCCGAGGCGCTCTTTTTATTTTCTTATGGGTCACACTGTATCTGTATTTGCACTGAGTCAGATGGGCGAGTGCTAAGATTTAGCGGTTATCTGGCTGTTAATCACTAGACTCAAATATTCAGTAAAGTCATGACCGTGATTCTGCAGCATTTTGGGGAACATAGAAATCGGCGTAGAACCTGGGAAGGTATTGATTTCATTTAGTAAAATTTCATTGTCCGTGGTTAAGAAAAAGTCGATGCGCGACAGGTGACGCAGTTTCATTCCTTTAAATGCCTTGATGGCATAGGCGCGGATTTGTTCACTGATCTCAGCTGACACATTTTGCGCCACCACATCGGTGCGTGCTTTACTGTTTTTGGCATATTTCTCATCGAAGGTGTAGAAGGTGTGGGTATCACAGATAATTTCGCCTGGGACTGTCGCCACCACTTCACCGTTGTACTCGTATACGGCGACTTCTAACTCCCGGGCTTTAATGGTTTTTTCAACGATAACATAGGGCGCATAGCCGAAAGCCTCTTTAAGCACGCTAGCGACGTTATCGCTGTCATCGACTTTATAACAACCAACAGAGGAACCCTGTGAAGCCGCTTTGACGAAGATGGATCCCCATAGTGCTAATGCGGCTTGGGTTTGCTCTATTGCTGCATCATCAAATTGGTTTAGGAAAATATACGGGGTATTGGGAATACCTAAGGCCGAGAACCACATTTTAGCGGTGATCTTATTAAAGCAGTTACTGCTAGCCTCGGATTCACAGCCAAAATAGGGCAGTTGGATCAAATTAAAATAGGATTGAATGTCACCTGTTTCGCCGGGATAGCCATGAATGCAGGGAATGACATAATCGACCGGCCATGGGGTTTTACGCTCATCGCGGAAGCGAATTTCGCGGCTATTGGTCAGTTCACAGTCATCACCCGCGGCGGTGCGATATTGGCCGAATTTATCCAGTTCGACTCGCAATACGCAAAACTGCTCGGATTTTGCCAGAGAGGTTTCAAAATAGTTAGCCGACATGAGTGAAATATCGTGTTCGGCACTTCCGCCACCGCACAGCAAAAGCAGGTTAATTTTAGACATAGTGAGTGATTCCTCAAAGTGAGCAAAATCGGATGACATCGGCCTGTGGCAATACGAATATCATCCTATAGTAAAGCCGCTGACATCTTAGTTTTCTTGCCCCTATGAGTGCAAGGGTTTGCTGAAGGATGGCTATTAAGTGGTTAATTTTAACCCATTTAATCCTATTGAAAATAATAGTCTGTCAATCAGTAAGTTTAATGATGTCCTTTTTGATCGCTGTTTAACTGCAGAATTTGATGGTTAGCTTAAATCTAAAAGCCATATCATAAAATTCAATCTTTACAGTCTTGTTCATTTATCCCCAAAGGCGGTCGGCAAGACCCGATGCACGCTGAGTCGCTTGGCTGCTGGCTCGTTCAAATACCTGCTGGGTGCCTAAGCAGGTAAAGTGGACTTTCGCGCGGGTGATGGCGGTGTAGACCAACTCTTTGGTCAGCAGTTGCCACTGGGATAGACTGGGGCTCGGCGGTAAGACTAAGGCCACACGGCTAAATTCGCTGCCTTGGCTTTTGTGTACTGTCATGGCGTAACAGGTTTCATGGCTGGGCAAACGGGCTGGCAAGACTTTTAACAGGCTGCCATCGGCCTTGATAAAATGCGCCATTAAACGTTCTGGTTTGTCTTCATCCTGCAAAATCAATCCGATATCACCGTTAAACAGGCCTAAGTTATAGTCATTGCTTTGGATGATAATCGGCCGACCCAGATAAAACTCCTGTAGCGGTTTAATCAGCTTGGCATTGGCCAGTGCTTGAGTCACATACTGATTAATGCCTTCAACCCCATAATCGCCCGAGCGCATAGCACATAAAATACGGTACTGGTTAAAGCGTTCAATAATGTCAGCGGTGCTTGGCGGTGTGCCTACATCGCTATTTAAGGCGCGAAGATAAGTGCCATATTGCTGGCAGGCTTGCTCCAGCAGTAAATTGAGTCCCATATTATTAGCCGGCTCGCTCACTTTGGCTTGAGTTTGGCTGACGACCATACTGTGCTCTAACCAGTTCAATTCTGCAGGGCCTTGTTGCCATACCTGCAAAATACCTTGACGATCCGAGCGATTAACGGCACTGGCGAGCAGCCCAATTCCCGCATCGCCTTTAAATCTGTGGCTGTGCATTAGCATACATAAGCTATCGCCTAGTTTAGGGGCGTCGCTGATATAGGGTGTTAACTCAACACCGGTTAACGCACTTAGGCGCTCGGCTTGTGCCTTGGAATAGCGCATTTGCCATAGCGCAGTGCTGCTTGAGGCTATGTTGTGCTGAGCAAGGTTATTAGGATCTACTGGTATTTTAAGGCCCGCACAAATATCGGCGAGCACAGCGCCTGCCTCAACCGAGGCGAGTTGGTCTTGATCGCCGAGTAAAATCAAACTGGCATGCTCTGGCAATGCGCTCAGCAGTTTATACATCATAGGCAAATCGACCATAGAGGCTTCGTCGACGATTAATAAGTCAAGTCTAAGCGGATTACCTTGATGGTGGCGAAAGTGCGGCGAATTGGGGATCACTCCGAGCAATCGGTGTAAGGTTGAAGCCTCCTCAGGAATTCGCCCCAGTGCAGTTAAAAAGGCTTGGCTATTTCTATTGCGATCGTCGTCAACAACATCAGCATGGGCGCAAAGTTCCTTCGCTAGACGCGCTTTGGAGGCTTTGATCGATTCGCTTAACCGAGCTGCCGCTTTTCCCGTTGGCGCGACTAAGCGGATTTCCTGCTGTGATTCCATTTGTAGCAATAACAAAAGCTTAGTCACCGTGGTGGTTTTGCCTGTGCCTGGGCCGCCAGTGATCACCGACAGTTTTTTACCTAGCGCAGTGGCCGTAGCGACCTTTTGCCAATCAATGGGTGTTGTGCTTTGTGTGCTTTCACTGTTAGTGAGTGCACTGTTAGCGAGTGCACTGTTAGCGAGTGCATTGGCAGGAAACAGTTGATCTAACCGCTGTCTCAACCTCATCGTTTGAGTTTGCTCTTGCTGGTTTGCCTCTTCAGTTAAGTGCGCTGGTACGCTGCCTGATAGGCGGATTAATGAGGCGGCTACTGAGGTTTCAAATTGATGATAACGCTGTAAATAGAGTCTGCCATTATCAAAAATAAGCGGTTTGTTACTGCCCGCTTGGCCGACGGCATCAAAGGTTTGCAAAGTCTCTGTGAGCGCTTCGAGGCTTAAGGTGATTTTACAATGGCTATGTTGCTCGGCCATGGGATTGAATGGCACGATATGGGCGAGTACGAGGCAGCTGTGCTGTGAAGATAATTGCTGGCTTAATAGCGCACA
>JBOFUF010000012.1:0-6801 GCA_051652445.1 Shewanella sp. | reverse complement strand
TTTGCTGATATGCAAGGTTATGCCTACAGCATGGATACCCGTGAGTTAGGTTTAGCGGTCGTCACCTTAGGCGGCGGTCGGCGTAAGCCCGGTGATGCACTAGACTATAGTGTTGGCTTAACTCAAGTGTGCGCTTTAGGCGATAAAGTGGATTCATCGACGCCGATTGCAGTTATCCATGCACAGTCTGAAGCCGCCTTCGCTGAAGCGGAACTTGCGGTGAAAAAAGCGATTCACATTGGTGAAACCGCTCCAGAAAAAACACCTGAGGTCTATGCCTATATTCGTGCATCGGATCTTTAAGGAACAATGATGAAACGTACCATTATTATGATGTTGGACTCTTTTGGCGTGGGTGCTTCTGCTGATGCAGCCAGTTTTGGTGATGTCGGCTCCGATACCTTTGGTCATATTGCTCAAGCATGCGCTGAAGGCAAAGCCGACATTGGCCGTGAAGGCCCGCTCAAATTGCCTAACTTAGCGCGTTTAGGTTTAGGCCATGCGGCGATGGAAAGTACGGGCGCCTTTGCCTCAGGTTTTGCTGACAATGTTGAGCTCATTGGGGCTTATGGCTATGCACAAGAGCTCAGTTCAGGTAAAGATACCCCGAGTGGTCACTGGGAAATGGCGGGCGTGCCTGTACTATTCGAGTGGGGTTATTTCAGCGCGCATCAAGATTCTTTCCCTAAAGAATTAACCGATAAAATTTTAGCTCGTGCAGGTTTGGATGGGTTCTTAGGTAATTGTCATGCCTCTGGCACGACTATTTTAGAAGAGTTAGGTGAAGAGCATATGCGCTCTGGTCTGCCTATTTTCTATACCTCAGCCGATTCTGTGTTTCAAATCGCCTGTCATGAAGAAAGCTTCGGTTTAGACAATCTTTATCGTCTTTGCGAAATCACCCGTGAAGAATTAGCGCCTTATAATATTGGCCGCGTCATTGCCCGTCCATTTGATGGTACGGGTCCCAGTGATTTTGCCCGTACCGGCAATCGTAAGGATTATTCGCTCGCGCCACCGGCAAAAACGGTATTAGATAAGCTCAAAGAAGCGGGTGGTGAAGTCGTGAGTGTGGGTAAGATTGCCGACATTTATGCCTACTGTGGCATTACTAAAAAAGTGAAGGCGAACGGCTTAGAGGCCCTTTTTGATGCGACGTTAGCCGAAGTTAACTCTGCCGGCGATAACACCATAGTGTTTACTAACTTCGTTGATTTTGACTCTCATTATGGTCATCGCCGTGATGTAGCAGGTTATGCTAAAGGGCTGGAGTATTTTGATGCCCGTTTACCTGAAATGCTTGCATTATTGGGTAAAGACGATCTGCTCATTTTAACGGCGGACCACGGCTGCGATCCAACATGGCCTGGTACTGATCATACTCGTGAGTATGTGCCAGTATTAGCCTTTGGTGCTGGATTGAAAGCGGGATCGCTCGGTCGTCGCAACAGCTTTGCCGATATTGGCCAATCTATTGCGAGCCACTTTACGCTTGAACCTATGGCCTATGGCGAATCGTTCCTTTAGGCAGATTCGCATTTACTTCGATTTGACGGCTGATATTTGCCGTCAGTAAACAAAGACTTAAGTCTTAATACAATATACAGGGGTTATTTCGATGGCAACACCACACATTAATGCTGTAGAGGGCGCATTCGCTGAGACAGTTTTGTTTCCTGGCGATCCATTACGTGCAAAATATATTGCTGAAACATTCTTAGAAAATGTTGAGCAAGTGACTGATGTTCGAAACATGCTAGGTTTTACCGGTACTTACAAAGGCAAACGTGTTTCAGTCATGGGTTCTGGCATGGGTATTCCTTCATGCTCAATCTATGCAACTGAATTAATTCGTGATTACGGTGTTAAAAACCTTATTCGTGTGGGCACTTGTGGTGCGATCAGTACTGACGTTAAAGTCCGTGACGTGATCATTGGTATGGGTGCATGTACTGATTCACAAGTGAATCGTTTACGTTTTAAGGGCCAAGATTTTGCGGCTATCGCTGACTATGAGCTGATGAATGCCGTTATCGAATCAGCCAAAGCCAATGGCACTAAAATTCGCGTAGGTAACGTTTTCTCTGCTGACCTGTTCTACACGCCTATTCCAGAGATGTTCGATGTGATGGAGAAGATGGGTGTATTAGGCGTTGAAATGGAAGCGGCGGGTCTGTATGGCGTTGCTCATGAGTTTGGTGCGCGTGCCCTGTGTGTTGTGACAGTATCTGACCATATTCGTACCGGTGAAAAGACTTCTGCCGAAGAACGTCAAACGACATTCAATGAAATGATCGTCATGACATTAGACGCGGCTATTACTCTGTAATAATCGGTTGCTCAAAAAGGGTTCGCATAGCGAACCCTTTTTTGTGCCTGTTTTTAAACGTTTTTACGCTAGGATGATGGCGCTAGGCTTAAGTGATGTGCCTTAGGGATTGAAAATGTGCTCAACCCGTTGAGTCAGTGTCGAGATCGCTTGGCTCTCGAAGTGTTTTAGCTTTCAAGGTTTCAGCGCTAGATTGGGCTGCCTGTTTTATCTGCCGGACACTTTTAACTCTAACTTTAATTTTAGTCTTAACCGCGGGGGGGTGTTCCGCCTCCTCCGAGGCATTTTCAACAGCAGTATCATTAGCTAACGCGAATGATTTGTCAGACGTGGTTGTTGCTTTAGCTTGCGCGCTAGTCTGAGTGAGTTTAGCGATATGCGGCTCTGGTGCCGTCGTTACCGGTTCAGTGTGCTCCGCCGCTGGCTTTTCTGCAGCAGACAGTTTCTTCGATTTTTTCGGCTCTTGTCGCAATGTAACCCGAAAGCGGCGGCGATCGAAATCTGCGCGTTTGAAAGACAAAGAGCGTGACAGCAACATACCAATCAAGCCTGCAACCAACAGCATGATTTGTTGCTGTTCCATATGTAAATTGTGTGCTTCTTTGATTTCGTTGAAAAACAGCTTGGTATCGAGTCTGACTTCGACATAACCTAGATTTTTGCCTTCTTGGCTCACGGGCTCGACATAAGGGGGATACTTGCTCAATAGCAAATGCATTTCTTCTGAGTCAGGATCGAGAACATCCTGAGTGATACTTTGAGCGAAGGATAGGCGTATGCCTTGGTCGCTGAAAATCGCGGCTGACATCACCTTAGGATCTTCCACTAGCGCACTGGCCAGCCATTGCAATTGTTCATCATTTTGCAATTGTAGTGCGGGCGCAGCGCCATAAGCGGTTTGTTGTACGAGTAATCTCGCCATCTTCTGGGTTTGAGACTTTAGAAGCAGCTGGCCTTGTAGTAGGCTTGTCTGCCACAATTGCACTAAACCGAATATTAAGGCGAAGGCAGCGGCAATTTGGATTAGTCTACTGATTTTATGGCTTTTCTTTAGCCCTTTAAGATATAACACTTTGACCCTTAAAATGTAGAGCGCTTACCTAATCATAATGGATTCTGAGTAAGCCCGATAGTTGGAGAATTGAAGTCTGATGAAAAGCTTAAATCAAGATGCGCTTTTTGGGTGGTTAGTCTCGGATCATTCCCCAAGGTTTGAATGCCAAGGGCAAGTGTTTGAACGTTATCAAGAGTCAGCAACCCCCGCAGGTGTTTCGCGTGTGCGGATTATCTATCAAGATGGCTTGGTAGAAGCGGCGATATCAGCCTGGATGGCGCAATTGCTTCAGTCTGACGTTATCGGCATCGCCCATATTGAACGCCAAGTTGGCTTACATTGCATCGAGTTGGCATTGAGCCATTTACCTTCTCAGGTGCAGTTAGCGGTATTCCCTCACTCTTTAGCTGAACTGCATGTGATCAATGTTGATTTACCTCGCTTGAATCATCCTGGCTTATTAGTGATGGATATGGATTCAACGGCGATTCAGATTGAATGTATTGATGAATTAGCGGCTATGGCAGGGGTTGGTGAGCGCGTTGCCGCGATTACTGAACGTGCCATGCAAGGCGAGCTGGATTTTGAACAGAGTCTGCGTCAGCGCGTGGCACAGCTTAAGGGGGCTGATGCTAATATTATCAATATTTTGTGCGCTAACTTACCTTTGATGCCAGGGCTTGAACCTATGCTTGTGGAGCTCAAATCTCATGGTTGGCGCTTAGTGGTGGCATCCGGTGGCTTTACCCCTTTTGTCGGGTATTTACAGCGGCTTTTAAACCTAGATGCGGCCTTTGCTAATGAGTTAGTCATTACTGACGGCAAGCTTGCAGGGGAAGTGACGGGTAACGTCGTGGATGCACAGTTTAAAGCGGATGTGGTTGAGCGTTGCAGTGAGCAGTGGAACATCCAACAAGGTCAACGAGTCGCAATTGGCGATGGCGCCAATGATATTCCTATGGTGATGGCGGCGGATTTTGGTATCGCTTTCCATGCTAAACCTAAGCTGGCAGCCGCGGCGGATGCCAATATTTGCCACCTTGACCTGCGGGTTCTACCTTATCTGCTACAGATGTAGGTGCTTCATGTTGAACAATATGTTTAGCTCAAGTTCTGCTGAATGGCAGCGTTAGCGTCATGACGGTTGTCTTTTATTGATAGGCTGGTAGTTTAGGAGGATTGATCCACTACCAGTGACTTATTTTGACTCAGCTCGCCCAAGGCTCAATTTCGACTATTTCACAGTCTTCAATCTACTTGCCGTACCGCGATGGCCAACTGCATCTTCGCCAGCTATTACCGGCTGCGGCTGATTTTGCTAAGACGCCTATCCTCATGCTTCATGGCGCTATGTCTAACGGTCGGGTGTTTTATAGCCAGAGTGGCCGTGGTCTCGGTTGTTATTTAGCGAAGGCCGGATTTGTGGTGTATGTGCTCGATACCGCAGGCAGAGGGCTTAGCTTGCCTAAAATCGATCGTGATTTTACCTTAGGACAAGGTGAAGTGATCCGCGAGCAGCTGCCTTTGGTGCAGCAAACGATTCTCGATTTGCATCAAAAAGCCTGCCAAGAACTGATGCTAGTGCAAGGGGCCAAAGTATCCGCGCCTTTACAGGTACATTGGTGCGCCCATTCCTGGGGTGGGGTATTGATGGCAAGCTGTCTCGCGCGTTATCCCGCTTTGCAGCAAAGTGTTCACTCACTGCTTACGTTTGGTAGTAAACGGACGATTCGAGTTAAGTCCTTTAAAAAATGGTTAATGGTTGATGTTTTTTGGAATCGTTTAGCGCCAGGTTTAGCGATGGGACAGGGTTACCTTGCCGCTGATAAACTGCGGATCGGTATGGATAATGAGAGCCGTGCCTCGTTAGTTCAAAGTATCGATTGGGTGCGAGGCGATTGGCGTGATCACGACGATGGGTTTGATTATACGAAAGCGGCAAAACACGCTAATTGGCCACCCGCATGGTTTATTTCAGGGCAAAACGATACTGTGCTAGGGCATCCAGAAGATGTCGCCGATATGGTGGTAGAGTGTGGCTTTAAGCGGGTTAAATCGACGCTTCTTTCTAAAGCGAATGGCTTTAAGCATGACTATGGTCATGCTGATATGTTGACGCATCTGGATGCAGCTCATGATCATTTCCCTAAGATAAGGGATTGGTATTTAAGTTTTTAACGGGTGAGATTAAGCGTTTAAGACGGCTTTTTATGCAGTGCAGGGTATCGTAATTCGACCTCTTGGGTAATATCCAACAGTTCGCCGACACCAATCACCCGCCATAATTGTTCTTCTAACTGTTTAGCTTTATGGCTTGCATGAATATTAATGTATTCCAATTCACGGCGTAGGTAGTTTATGTCTGGCTTCTCTGTTGCGCCACGGTAAATGCGCAGGGCGAGGAACCTGCCGAGTGATTTACTTTGATTGATGAAGGTAATCTGAGCCTCGACAGTATCGATTTCAGTTGCAAGGATGCACTTTAAAAAGATTTTCCCACGTGATTGGCGGATTAATTGGATAAATACTTCAATAAAATCCATATCCTGTTGGGGTTTCATTTGGCGGATAGGTTCGAGGATATCTCGCTTAAAAAAACCGTCTTTTAGCAGCGGCGCTAAATTGTATTGCAGGGTATCTGAGGTGCCTGCGGCAAAGATATCGCTGATCTCATCCTGTTGTGTGCCCACGCCTAAACAAGCGACTTGGGCTGATTTTGTGGTTTTTTCAACAAAATAGGGCACCGAATGTAAGTTATGCATCAAAATGTTTTTCAAGCCAGCGGCAAATTCTTTGATTTCACTATTTTTTTCGGTGAGTTGCTCTAGTTTTTCTTTGTTATGGGCAATGAGTTTATTTAAAAACTCGACCCCAACATGAGGTGTATGACCCATGGCAGCCGTTAAGTGTAAGGTCACGCCATTCTTGCGGATACGGACTAAGCGGTAGGGGAGATTATCGAGCTGGGTTTTACCTGCAATGGTTTGGAGTTTGGGGAAACTGAGCAGTAATGGTTTGTTTGATGAAAAATCTGCCGGATTATCCAAGGTTAACTGCATGCCTCGGCTAGAAATATCCAGCGTCATACCCGATGATTTTAGTTTGTCTTGAGTGACGTTGACTAAGGTTTTAAAGGCGAAACGCGCTTCTTGACGTCGCTCACTAAATCCCATGGAAACTAATTTAATCTGATTGACTGTGAGTCGCTGTTGGCCAAAGGTTTTTAGAGCGTTAACATTACTGTTGTCTTGCCAAGCATTGTAATGACCTTTGATATCTTCGTTACTGATATCGATAAGCTGAATGACATGGCTCAAATGTGATAATTGTTGTTCGACCAGAGGGCTGAATTTTGCCTCATCTCCTGGCAAGGTGGCACGGCGATAACCCTTATCATGATCAATGTTATCTTGGGTAA
>JBOFUF010000011.1:0-3017 GCA_051652445.1 Shewanella sp. | reverse complement strand
CAGCGCTCTAATGCTTCTGGCAGTAATGTATGGTTAGTATAGGCGAGGGTCTGACCGGCAATCGCCCACGCACTGTCCCATTCCAAACCGTACTTGTCGATCAGTAAGCGCATTAACTCCGGTACGGCAATGCTAGGGTGAGTATCGTTCAGCTGCAGCACATTTTTAGCCGCAAAAAGAGTGAAATCATGGCCATGACAATTCACCCAACGAATGAGTAAATCTTGTAAGCTGGCGGAGGATAAAAAGTATTGCTGACGTAATCGCAGCCCTTTGCCGTTCTCGCTCACATCATTGGGATAGAGCACCATAGTGATCTGCTCGGCTAAGTTTTTTCGGGCGACCGCTTCAGTGTAATCACCTTGGTTAAACTCAGCTAAATCAAAATCCTCGGTCGCTTCGGCCTTCCACAATCTCAGCGTATTCACCCGCCCATTACGATAACCTGGCACTGGCAAATCATAGGCGACGGCGAGCACATCTTGGGTTTCAACCCACTTAATATGCCTGCGGCCTTGTTTATCAACATGGGATTGAGTACGACCAAAAAATGGCACTATCATGTTGTGGGTAGGCACGCGTAGCTCCCACGGATTACCGTCACGCAGCCAAGGATCGGGACGCTCTACCTGGTAGCCGTCGACGATCTTCTGGGCGAACATCCCATATTTGTAACGTATGCCATAACCCATCACTGACAAGTCCATGCTGGCGCAGCTATCGAGAAAACACGCCGCCAATCGACCTAAGCCACCGTTACCTAAGCCCGCATCATGCTCAGTTTCTGCTAACTCTTCGAGCGATACCGCATAGTTGCTCAAGGCATCACGGCTATCTTGTTGTAAATCTAACCCCAGTAGCGCATTGCCCAGCGCCCGCCCCATCAAAAATTCCAGAGACAAATATGCCACTTGCTTACGCTCAAAATGGCTGTCACCGACTCGAGTCTGATGCCAATTGTCTAGCATCTGCTCTTTCACGCTGTAAGCTAACGCTTGAAATAATTCGAGGCTCACGCCTTCGACGCTACTGAGTCCATAACGTAAATGGCGCTCAAAAGAAGCAGGTAACGCATTGCAGGGGTCACAGGGCTCAGCGTCTTTAGACTTAGTCTGGTGCTTCGTCGCTGCCTTCTTACTCGCCGCTTTTGACTGCGCTGCGCTGACGGGTTTATCGCTGATATTGGGGCTCAGTTGGCTTTCATAACTCATCGTTAATTCCTCATTTCTTATAAAATTAAATCAGCATAAAAAAGCATAAGACTACGATCTTGCAATAAGTATCGCGTCGCAGAGTTCTCAATAGCTAACGGCTCAGTTTGCGTATGGATCAAGCATTGCCACGGACTCATGCGTCCGACAGTCGGCGGGGTAAAAGCTAAAGGGTTATCGTCGGCATTGACCATTAACAATAGAGCTTGCTGCTTGCCTTGACCTTCTAAATCACCAGAAAGCACTACAGACAAACTGCGGCACATCGACTCTGCCCACAGGCTCATCGTCATTTGATCGCCTTGGCGACTAAACCAATCTAAGCGAGTGCCTGTTTCGGGCAAATACTCGGCCAAAGACTCGGACAATAACTGATGGTGAATGAAGCGTTTAGCGCATAACAGCGGGAAACGTTTCCGCAGGGCAATAAGCTGTTTGGTAAAGCCCAATAGCGCGGTATCCCTGCCTTTTTCCGACCAATCAAGCCAGTTCAGTTCATTGTCTTGGCAATAGGCATTATTATTGCCTTGCTGGGTGCGGCCCGTCTCATCACCACTCAATAACATCGGCACGCCTTGGGATAAAAATAACGTAGTCAATAGGTTTCGTTGTTGGCGGCCGCGAAGAGCCAATATCGCGCCATCCTCAGTTTCCCCTTCAATCCCGTAGTGATGGCTAAAATTTTCTTGGTGACCATCGCGGTTTTGCTCGCCATTTGCCAAGTTATGGCGCTGGCTATAACTCACTAAGTCTTTGAGAGTAAAACCGTCGTGACTGGTTAAAAAATTAAGGCTGGTGGCGGGTGGACGCCCGCCATGCTCAAAGACATCGCCCGAACCATGAAAACGCCGAGCAAACTCGGGTAACATACTGTGATCGCCACGCCAAAAACGCCGCATAGTGTCCCGATATCTGTCGTTCCACTCACTAAAAGCCACCGGGAAATTGCCCAATTGATAACCTCCTGGGCCGATATCCCAAGGTTCGGCAATCAATTTCACTCGGCACAATACAGGGTCTTGCAGCAAGGCATCAAAAAAGCCTGCGCTGGGGTCGAACCCATAGGCCTCACGGCCTAAGCACGCAGCTAAGTCAAATCTAAAGCCATCCACCCCCATGATCTCCACCCAGTAACGCAGAGAATCTAACACCAACTGCAACATACGTGGATGGTTGATATTTAAGGTATTACCGCAACCGGTGTCATTGATATAAAAGCGTTTATCGTTTTGATGCAGGCGGTAATAGCTGAGATTATCTATGCCACGAAAACTCAAGGTTGGCCCAAGTCGATTGCCTTCAGCGCTATGGTTATAAACCACATCAAGAATGACTTCGATACCCGCACCGTGAAGTGCATCCACCATAGCCCGAAACTCACCAATATCGGCAGATGACAGATAACTCGGCTCAGGGGCAAAAAAGCCGATACTGTTATAGCCCCAATAGTTAGTGAGCTTTTTCTCCAGCAAAAACGGCTCAGAGAAAAAGGCCTGTACCGGAAGCAACTCGACACAGGTCACCCCAAGTTCGACCAAATAATCAATAGCGGGCGCAGTCGCTAGGCCTGCAAAGGTGGCACGTTTATGGGGTTCAATCTCAGGATGCGCCGCCGTAAAGCCTTTAACGTGCATCTCATAAATAATGCTGCGCTCTAGGGGTTTGGGCTGAAACCTCGACGCGACAGGCTGAATAGACTGCTTGGCAGCTATCTCGCTTAATGGCCCAATATCCACAACCTTGCATTTAGGTACATAGGCAGCATTATCTAACTGACTGAAAGATAAATCTTCGTCCCTATGATTC
>JBOFUF010000010.1:0-2943 GCA_051652445.1 Shewanella sp. | reverse complement strand
CAAGGTTTACACGCAGGACCAAGTGCAGCATGTTGCCGCCATTCCTGCAACTGTGGTCGACACCACTGGCGCGGGTGATGCCTATGCGGCAGGATTGATCCACAGTCTCAGCACTGGGCATTCTATTACTCAGGCTATGGCAGAAGGCGCCATTTGGGCGGCGTTTGCGGTAGCAACCGATAGCTCTATTCCAGGTGAGGCACTAAAGCAGTATTTAGAGGCAAAACAAACGGTATGATAAATGTGATCGTGTTCAGTCCGAGTCATCTGTTTGTCATACACCCTTGCTAGAGTATGTCTCGTAGCGAATAGCTCTTGTCTCTTAACGTTTTCTTTTGCTTCCTCCCATTTGTTGGTTCGTATGTTTTTGCCTCGTTTCCCCAACGAGGCATTTTTTTGCTCAAAATAACGTGATTTCCATCGTAGAAGGCCTGCGGGACAGAAATCTTGTGCGGCCATGGGACAATTACGTTAACATTTATTCCACTTAAATGGCGGTCGATAAACGATAACAATAGGCCGCTTAAAGTGTTCTGTCGTTTTTTGATATTGATATTTAAACTGTTTTTGTGGCTTATAGGGGGATGGTGTTGCTGGCGTATCGCGGTTTACCGTTTGACTGCAATACGCGGTAACCCAAAAACCAGCCGTCTTAGGCAGGAGTGAGCACGCGCAGAAAGCCATCCTGAGTGTAATAGGCGGCGGTTTGTCTATCAGCGTAGGACGTTTGCGCGAGCTTATACTGACGAGTGATGTCTTTGAGTTGGTTAATGACGAGGGTTTCTTGGGCCTGTGGCCTTCCGTCTTCGAGCTACTGCTGCAGCATGCGGCTACTGGCCAATTGCTCTGCAGCATTCAGCAGAGTGGAGATGTCGAGATCGATTTTATTGCGAATTTGCATCATCAAACTGGGTAATTCCGAGCCTAACATGTGTTGTTGTACGACATTTTTAGCGCTAGGTTGGCTTAATACACCAACGAGTTGTGGTCAATGTCGCAGGTAAGGGCAAGTAGAAAAGTGAATAAAAGGCGCTCCATTGAGCGCCATTGTTTACATTTTCAATCAAAGCGTTACATGTTGGGATAGTTTGGACCACCACCACCTTCTGGTGTAATCCAAGTGATGTTTTGGCTCGGATCTTTAATGTCGCAGGTTTTACAATGAATGCAGTTTTGCGCATTGATCACAAACTTGGGCTGACCTGCCTCTTCGACGATTTCATACACGCCGGCAGGGCAGTAACGCTGTGCGGGTTCATTAAATTGAGTGAGGTTAATGCCCAGTGGAATACTGCTGTCCTTGAGGCGTAAATGGCAGGGCTGATTTTCCTCATGATAAGTGCTCGACAGATACACTGAGGAGAGTTTATCGAAGCTAAGCTTGCCATCGGGTTTTGGATAATCAATCTTGCTGTAAGCGCTCACCGATGCCATTTGTGCGTAGTCTGGCTGTTCATCACGTAGTGTGATAGGAAACTTTCCGCCAAACCAGTTTTGATCGATATAGTTGAAGGCGCCGCCTAAGTAGGTACCAAACTTGTGCATCGCGGGACCAAAGTTACGGGATTTATGTAATTCTTCGAATAGCCAGCTTTCTTCAAGGTGAGTTTGGTAGCAGTCGAGATCTTTTCCGCTTTGCACTCCTGCTATCATGGCTTTGCCTAAAGTCTCAGCCGCAACGATACCGCTCTTCATCGCAGTGTGAGTGCCTTTGATTTTAGCAAAATTCAACGTACCTGCGTTACAGCCTATGATAAGGCCACCAGGGAAACTCATTTTAGGTAGCGAGTTTAAGCCTCCTTTGGTAATGGCGCGCGCGCCATAACTAAGACGTTCGCCACCGGCTAAATATTTAGCAATCAGAGGATGGGTTTTATAGCGCTGGAATTCGTCAAATGGACTCAAATGCGGATTTTTGTAGTTCAAATCGATAATCAGGCCAACCGCAATTTGGTTGTCTTCCATGTGATAAAGGAAGCCTCCACCCGATGCGCCTTCGGTTAATGGCCAACCACCCGTGTGAACCACCTTGCCTTGCTCGTGTTGCTCGGCGGGGACTTTCCACATTTCTTTAAAGCCTAAACCGTAATGCTGTGGTGTTTTACCCTTATCTAAATGGTATTTTTCGATAAGTTGCTTGCCTAAGTGGCCACGGCACCCTTCTGAGAAAACGGTGTATTTAGCGTGCAGTTCCATACCGGGCATAAAGCTGTCTTTGGGGGCGCCATCGGCACCCACTCCCATATCACCAATCAAAATACCTTTAACGCTGTTATCGGCGTTAAATAGCAGTTCACTGGCGGCAAAGCCGGGGAATATTTCGACACCGAGTTCTTCTGCACGATTGGCAAGCCAGCGGGAGAGATTACCGACACTGATAATAAAATTGCCGTGGTTGTGCATGGTTTTTGGCACAAAGGCATTTGGTATCACTCGGCCGTCGGTGGCAGAGTTGAGTAAGTAGACTTCATCATAGGTGACAGCCGTTTTTACGGGGGCATCTTGTTCGCGCCAGTCGCTGAACAGTTCATCGAGCACTTTAGGCTCAAACACTGCCCCTGACAGAATATGCGCGCCCACTTCTGAGCCCTTCTCGACCACACAGACGGTCATCTCTTTGCCTGAATCTCGTGATATTTGCCTTAACCGACACGCTGTGGCCAAACCGGCTGGACCTGCGCCGACGATAACAACATCGAATTCCATTGATTCGCGTTCCATCAGTTCACCTCTTCCTTCACGTTTCCCCGATTTTTATCGAGTGTTGTAGTTTGTAAACGAGCGTTTTATTGCTTGTACCACCTTACCTGAAAACAAGAGAAGGTCACAGTGGATTACACCGCTGTTTAGTCTAATTTAGTGCAAATCCTTAGGTGAGCACTGTCACAGAATACCTATGCAGGGGTGATTTTAATAAATAAATACCTGTTTAGGGGTATAGCA
>JBOFUF010000009.1:0-12011 GCA_051652445.1 Shewanella sp. | reverse complement strand
GTAAGCCCCTTGTTTTGTTTAGGATAATAAATGAAAAATATTATGGTAGTTATCCTATGGTTTTTAGGGGTCTGTGCCGCTACCCCCGCGTTTGCCGAAAAGGCTTCTCCGGAACAACTTGCCCGTCTTTATCTCGACTTTATGGCACAGAGTAGTCGCCAGAGTGAAGCCTTATGGCCTGGTTTTCGCCTTGAAGATAAAGTACATCTATTTAGTTATGGCGGTCAGGTCTGGCTGCAACAGCCCGGTGGTAAAATCATCGAAGACAACAGTGTGTTAGAGACGGTTAACCTGCACTCGGGTCTGTCGGTGAGTTTCGGCTTTCCGCATTATAATGGCCAACCTGGCGTGCTGATCCAGCTCGAAGCGCCGAGTATCCAATTGACTGCCGACACTAAACCAACGGATTTAGCGTTTTTAGCTTGGGCGAGTAATGGCTTGCATGAAGCTTTTCATTTTTACGCCCAATCGGAATGGCGAGTATTAGAAGATGGCAAGCGCTATGAGGGCGAAGTTTTTCCACTTAATTTCGATGCGCGTTATTATCGTTTACAGTTGTTTGATGCTTTAATGGCCGCGCTCACAAAACCGGAGTGGCAGTCATTACATTTGAGTTATGCGGCATATTGGCTGCAGCAATGGCGCCACATTGCACCGAATGAGGATAAAGTTGGCTATATTAATGATCTTGTTGAAGGCAGCGCTAAGTATGTGGAATTAGTCGCTGGCGCCCGTGTCTTGAGCCAAAATCAAACGTTACTCGGCTATCAGAAAATACTGACGCAATATATTCATGACTATTATCAGCAGCAAAAAACATGGAGTGGTTGGGCGGCGGAGGCTGAAAATATTGGCGCCTTGGCAGGTATATTATTAGATAGTTCGCAAGACCCTTATGTATGGAAAGAGTCGGTTATGTCGGGTATGTTGCCTGTGGATTTGTTATTAAATCGCGTAAAAGCAATTGCCCCATCAGACAAGAAAGACAGTAAGCCGCAGAAACTATTGCAGGAGATGTTGGCTTATTACCCCCCCACGCAAGCGAAATTATCGCAATTGTTGCTGAATGTGCAAGATCCCAAAGTGCCATTATTGGTTATGCCGAGCGTGAGTGATAGCAACAGTTTTATCGATGTAGGTGATATACGTTCTGGCTTTTATGTGGTGCCCTATCAAGAGGAAATGACTCAAGCTTATTTAGGGATGAGTGCGCAATTTAGTAACTTGTCTGTGAGTGGCAGTTCATTACTTGATGTTGCAGTGCAAAATTTTTGTGAGGACATTGAGGCCGCAACTCTGTTACCTTTGGTATTCCCTTTTCAGCGTGAGGGTCAGTATCTGGTATTCAATGAAGCAGAAGTCCATGGCACTATTCGGGTTTCTGCGAGTGTTGTTGATGGAAGAACCCTCTACTGTGCGATGAATTAATAATGAAAAAAAATCAGCTTGAATTTACTTACATGCGTGGCATTGCGATTATCTTTATCGTATTGGGTCACAGTATTTATAACTCTGGGGAAGGTTTTCCGTTGTTGTTGGAAAACCTATTACGCGGTGGTACTGCGTTATTTGTGTTTATTTCAGGGTATTTTTTCCACCGCATTTTTTATAAGGATTTCGACTACAGCAAGTTTATGAAGAACAAAGTACAAAATGTACTTTATCCTTTTTTAATTGTGTCATTGATAGGTCTATTGGGCTTGTGTTTGCGCTGGATTTTTATGGAGCAGCAGCCGATTGAGAATGTCTGGTTGAGTATTTTTTATACTGTGCGTAACGGTTATATTCTGTATCCGCACTGGTATATTCCCTTCATCATGGCAATATTTTTATGCTCACCGATTTTTTTATGGTTTATTCGTTGCTCGCCGCAGACGCGTTGGATGCTATTTATATTGAGTTGTGTGGTCGCCATTCTGTTACATAGACCAATAGGCAATATCAATTTTATCCACTCAGTTGTATATTTTATGCCCTTCTATTTGATCGGTATTATATATTCACAAGATGAAACCCTTGTGACCCGCTTTGGTGGAATGATCACTGGATTAGCGATTGTTTTCTTGGTGGTGAGCTTGGTCGAGCAGAGCTACGTAGTACAGCATATTGGCAATTATCATAAGGCACCCTTTGATTATAATGGCGTCGATTGGCAGTTCATTCAAAAACTGTGTTTATGTGTATTAGTACTGAATTTCTGTGAATGGTTGTCGGGACGAAGTCGTTTGCCTTGGTTAGTTGAAATCGCAGAGATGAGTTTTGCCATTTTCTTTATCCATCCCCTTTTCGATATGCTATTTAACACCGCTGCCACGGTAATGCGTTTCCGTTTCCCCGGCGGTTCTGCGGTGACTAGCGTGCTCTTTTCTGCTGGGCTTTTCATGTTCATGATGGTCGGCAGTATTATGACGGCTCGCTTTATCAAAAAGCGTTTGGGTAATCGTTCGCGTACTTATATCGGCTGGTAACCTGTTGGTTTATCATCACTAACACTGGGTGAAATTCAGTTTGAATTTATTTCCTAGTGTTAGGGTGTTTTCCATCTAAAAAAGTGGAGAACATCATGAATTCCCAAATTACCCTACCGAGCCTCGGGCTTATCAGTTTGTCTTTTGTCGCTTTGCCATCCACCGCCACTCAAGTTGAGTGGCCATCCACCAAGACGCAGGATACTTTTTTCGCACAAATTGCGGCCCATTGTGGACAAGCCTTTGCCGGAAAAGTGGTATCGGGTGACAGTGCCGATTCGGCCTTTAGCGGCAAGTCGTTAATTATGCACGTGCGTGAATGCAGTGATACTGAGCTTAAGATCCCGTTTCATGTGGGGGAGGATCATTCACGTACTTGGGTACTGACAAAGACATCGCAAGGGCTTAAGTTAAAACACGATCATCGGCATCAAGATGGTTCTGAAGATGCTGTGACTATGTATGGGGGTGACACGGCAGATGAAGGCACAATGCAAAAACAGTCATTTCCTATTGATAAGGAGTCTATTGATAACTTTATTAAAAATGGCTTAACTCAGTCGGTAACCAATGTATGGCACATGGCGATAACGCCTTCGACGTTCAGCTATCAACTCACGCGCGAAAATCGCGATTTCAAAGTGGATTTTGATCTTACTCAAGCCGTTGCATTACCGCCAACACCTTGGGGCCATGATTAATTATTACAGTAAAGCAGTCGTGTAGTGATAGTCAGAATCATCCATATGATAGTTAATGTTATAACGTCGTTGATTAGCATAATAAGTTGATTAATATTGTTTATTTTGCGCTTGCAGCAAAGGTGTTTTATTTAATGCTCAAGCGTTATAGGGTGGCTTGATTATGATGAGGAAAAAGTGCCGAATGCCTATTTAGATTTATGCCAGCTAGTTATAGCAAGGCCAATCCCCAGATCTTGTTTAAAGATTCTGCAGGATTTTACAACAAAGCTTTTTTTGATATTGAGTCAACAACTCTTTATACTCCGATTTCTTTAATACAGAAAAAATGATTAGCTTGCTATTTTTCAATAGCATAACTATTTTCAATGTAGTAAAACTCCAGTTGACGCACATAAATGAGGTTATTTTCGGTGATGAGCATTAAGCCGCATTAGTTTAATCCTTCCTTCTCGGATCATTAAGATCCGTCCATAGTGGCTACCATCGCGGTAGTTCTTTTGATGTACCCATAATTTCAATCGCATTTCGTCACCTTGACCCATAAAAACCTTATTGGCGATGCGCTGACATTTCTGTCAAGCGTTGGCATAGGCGATTGGGATTGATGGCTTAATTTCAAACTGAGTGAAACAAATGATACAAACCATGAAAAAAGAGTGGTTCTCCAACATACGCGGCGATTTGTTAGCCGGTATTGTGGTCGCGCTAGCGTTAATCCCTGAGGCGATTGCCTTTTCTATTATTGCAGGTGTCGATCCTAAGGTCGGCCTGTATGCTTCGTTCTGTATCGCTGTGGTTATTGCGTTTACTGGGGGACGTCCCGGCATGATCTCTGCCGCAACGGGCGCTATGGCGCTGTTGATGGTGACCTTAGTGAAGGAGCACGGCCTCGAGTATTTACTTGCGGCGACCCTATTAACCGGTGTGCTGCAAATTGCCGCGGGTTACTTAAAGCTTGGCAGCTTGATGCGTTTTGTGTCTCGCTCTGTGGTGACAGGCTTTGTGAATGCGCTGGCGATTCTAATCTTTATGGCCCAGTTGCCCGAGTTAACTAATGTGACTTGGCATGTGTATGCTATGACAATTGCAGGCCTTGGTATTATCTACCTGTTCCCACTCATCCCGGTGATTGGTAAATCCTTACCTTCGCCTCTTGTGTGTATTGTTGGATTAACGCTTTTTGCGGTTTATATGGGCTTAGATATTCGCACTGTTGGCGACATGGGACAACTGCCGGATACTTTGCCTATTTTCCTCTGGCCTGAAGTGCCATTGACCCTTGAAACGCTGATGATCATCTTCCCTTATTCGGCCGGCCTTGCCGTGGTGGGTTTGCTGGAATCCATGATGACCGCCACTATAGTCGATGACTTAACCGATACCCAAAGTGATAAAAACCGCGAGTGTAAGGGCCAAGGTATCGCCAATATCGGCGCAGGCTTAATGGGCGGTATGGCGGGTTGCGCCATGATTGGTCAGTCAATCATTAACGTTAAATCCGGTGGGCGAGGACGGTTATCGACCTTTTCTGCGGGGGTATTTCTACTCATATTGATGGTATTTCTCGGCGAGTGGTTAAAGCTTATTCCTATGGCGGCATTGGTTGCGGTGATGATCATGGTGTCTATCGGTACGTTCTCTTGGGATTCGATTCGTAACCTTAAACATCATCCCATGTCGACCAATCTTGTGATGGTAGCCACAGTCGTGGTAGTGGTCGCTACCCATAACTTAGCGATGGGGGTATTTGTGGGGGTATTACTCGCGGCCCTGTTTTTTGCTCATAAAGTGGGCCGTTTTATGGTGGTGAAGAGTGCAACGACTGCTGTCGACACTGGTCGCCATTATCAGGTTGTTGGGCAAGTCTTTTTTGCTTCGGCAGATAAGTTCAGTCATTCATTCGATTTCAGGGAAGTGATTGATAAGGTGACTATCGACTTATCTCAAGCGCACTTTTGGGATATTACCGCGGTATCGGCTCTGGACAAGGTAGTGATTAAATTCCGCCGCGAGGGGACTGAGGTCGAGCTGATTGGCCTTAACGAAGCCAGTGCCACCATAGTCGATAAGTTCGGGGTGCACGATAAGCCAGAAGACGTTGAAAAAATGATGTCTGGCCACTAACGCCTTAGCAACACAATAAAAGGAGAATAACCATGACAAATGTGATTGCCTGTATCGACGGTTCAAAAGTGACACTCGCCGTATGTGACGCCAGTAGCTGGGCCGCTCAGCAACTGGATGCCCCAGTGACGTTATTGCATGTATTAGATAAGTCTGCTTATCCGATAGAGTCAAATCTGTCGGGAAATATTGGCCTAGGTACGCGGGAGCATTTGCTTGCTGAAATGGTTGAGCTTGAAGAGCGCAGAGGGAAACTCGCACTCGAGCAGGCTAAGTATATGCTGCAAGACGCAAAAGCCCGCGTGGCTGAAAAGCAGCCTAGCATAGTGGTTGCAACCTTGCAGCGTCACGGCGATTTAGTCGAAACCCTGCTAGAGCAAGAATCCCATGCCAGACTGGTGGTCATGGGGCGCCAAGGAGAGCAGCATCAAGATCAGGCGCAGACCATTGGCAGCCATTTAGAAAATGTCATTCGTACCGTTAAGCAGCCTATTTTAGTGGTGATGGACGAATTTACGGCACCGAAGCGATTTATGATCGCCTATGACGGCAGTGCTACTGCGAAAAAAGCCCTTAATCAAGTGCGAATCAGTCCGCTGTTAAAAGGGCTCGACTGTCATTTGGTGATGGTGTCTGATGATCAATCACAGGCGATTGCTGAACTGGCGTTGGTGGCTGAGTCTCTGATGGCGGATTTCAATGTGGTCAGCGCCGTTTGTGAGGGAGAAGTGCAAACGGCCCTTGAGAGCTATCAACTTGAGCATGATATCGATCTGATGGTGATGGGAGCTTACGGTCATTCGCGTATTAGGGAGTTTTTTGTAGGTAGCCATACCACAAGAATGATCAGTAAAAGTCATATTCCCTTGTTATTACTTCGCTAAGTTAAATGTGCATTCAACTTATTTTGCTCAATCCTAATGACTTGGTTTTAGTTAGGATATCTGAGTCGAAAGCTTGAGATAACAATGTAAGAAAAAACGGCGAACCCTTAGGCTCGCCGTTTGATGCACAGTCGAATGGTTCGTGTTAGTTAGCTTGAGGCTCGAAGCTAAAGGCTTGCCCACCTAATTGAAAACCGATGGATAGTTGTGTCAGGCTCGAATCACCCGCATAAGCCCCCCCTTGATAAACTCGGCCTTTACCATAGGCTGATCCCTAACGTATCGTTCGATAAATGAGTTCTTAGGTGGTGAGGAACCTTGATTTTTTTCTGCATCATCCTGTTGAACTTATTTTATTAAGGCAATGTATTAAGGAACTGTATCAAGGAACTGTATCAAGGAAATTGGCGTGATAACATTAGTGCGTTATTTTTTCTGTTGTATTGCGATACGCTGGTGACGATTTGAAGCTGCCGCTGGCACAATACTGGGAACGGGGATGCGCTCAGCGAGTAAGTGTTTGATGGCGCGAACAGGATGCGGTAACAACATCCGAGGTCCAGAAAAGCTCATGATCTCTTTGACGATTTGTTTCTGTGCGGGTTTGTAGCAATGCACTGGACATTTATTACAGGTGGGTTTGCTTTGTCCGTAGGGGCAGCGATCGAGGCGCGTTGCGGCATAATCTAATAGTTCAATACAATCTGCACATAAACCTATTGTGTGTTGGCCTTGGTGTTTCGCTTTACAGTAAATCTTCACCATAGCGGTAATGGTTTGATGCTCGTATAGGAGTTTGCCCGTAAGCAGTGTGGCTGTGTCCATGTCAATACCTTAGCGTGTAACCCGGATGCTCCATCATAGGCGGTGAAAATGGCTTCTTCAAAACGGAAGCGCTAATTTATGAAGGTGCGCACAATATATCATCCAATAACCTTGTCTGTTGCACCGAAGAATAAATCTTAGATATGCATCACTTTGTCGGCGGCTAATGTCCAGCGAGTTAAATCCTGCAGCGTCCCTATTTGCGCACCTTCGATAATCATGTCTGTGGTGACGCCTCGTGCTTGAGCGCAGGTTTTGCAAAGTAGAATAGGAACTTGCTGCGCCGAGAGGATCTCGAACATCTGTTGTAGGTTATAGCTTAAGTCCGGTGTGGTTTGATGTTTTAGTGCGCCAAACACGGCATCCGACATGAGACAGAGTTTAAGATCGACGGCTTGCTCATCATCCTTTAGGGCTAATGCGATGCGTAAGCTATTAAACAGCTTTTCTGTTCCGTAGGGACTGGCATGGGCCACGATAAGAATACTTTGCATCAGATTTTCCTTATGTTTTTGATAGCAGACGATTGGAGGATAAATAGAATTCAATTCTGGCAGTCTAGCGTAATTGATGATATCAATTCGAGCACAAGATCGTATTTAAAGGCATAAATACTTGATTTACAGCGATACAATAGACTTTAATGGTGGTTAATCTCTGCTCAATTTATCGGTAAGCTCGGTTGCCACTGATATCGTTCGAACAGACTTTGGCAAGCAAATTGACACCGCTTCTGACCAGAAGCTGCCCTCAAAGGTGAGCAAGAATGAAGATCTTAGTCGTATTTATACTGATTGCAGTCGGGGTGTTTTTATTTCGTCGCGCACAGCGATTGGCGAAGGAAGAGCGAGAGGCGATGAGGCGATGAGGCCTAAATCGACCACGGTCAAAGCGGTTGTTCCGACTGAAGACGCTCCTATTGCCTCCACTGCCGCAGACTCTGAATGTCTAGAGACTGAGACTGTTAATAAGATTGAGGCTAGTCACATGGCTGAAGTCGAGGCCGTTATTGCTGTTGAAGCGGAATTAATGCCCCGTGAGATTGAAGCGCCTGCGAGTATTTCGGTGGCGATAGCCGCAGATATTATCGAGGTCGACGTTGCTGCAGATAACGAACACGCGGCGATCATTTTAGGTGTCACGCCTGCAGATGAACGCGTTGAGCTCCGTAATTGGGCAAATAAGACTCTTGTTCGGGCTGTTGACGCGTATCAAGTCGCGACTTCAGCCATTGAGCGTTATACCGCCTTGCAAAATATGCTAGGTGAGTGCTACAAACAGCGTAAATCGGCCGATTACCTTAACTATGGGGCTCTGTTAGCCCAAGAGTATATCGTATTGTTCCAAGCTGCGATGGCCGAGCAAGGCAAAGAGACTGAGCTTAACTCTTCAGGTTTTCTCCATTTAGCGACGTTGCTGAATGATACCCAAGCCTTCGATGCCGCCATTGTGGTATGCCGTAAAGCATTAGCGTTTGGGCTGAGCGATGGCACTGTCACTGGCTTTGAGGGGCGTATCAACCGGATTAAGAAAGCGCAGGCTAAAGCCGTCACGGCTTGATATGTCGACAAGGAGCGCTTAGCGGGTACATCCTTAGTCGAAAAGCGGTTATTTCCTTCGTCTATGCAGTGTAGAATCCCTGCTAACTGAATGCGCAAAAGGCGAACTAAAGTTCGCTTTTTTTATGGGCTTGATAGGGAAAAGATGAAACTACGTTATACCTTGCCGCAGGTTTTATGCGGACTTGGATTATGGCTACTCAGTGGTTGTACTAAAACGCCTGAATGGACCCTGTTTTATTATCCAAATGTCAGTGCCGTTCCGGTGGCGCCTTTACAGGCCGATGACGTTAATGGCTACTACGATACTTTAGCGCAATGCCAGAGTAAGGCTCTGGGCATGCAACGGCTTAGTCGCTCAGGCGTGAGTGGTTTTGCTCTAGGGGTTTATCAATGTGGTCACCTATGTGAGGTCGATGATAAGTCAGTGCTGGCTTGCAAGACCATGAGCCAATAGTGGGTCATCATGAAGTTTAAACAGGATTTTTTTACTCAGTTGCCTGAGTTTTACTCACAAGTATACCCACAAGGGATAACCAAACCTGAATGGTTGGCATGGAGTGATGATGCTGCTCAACTGATTGGTTTGAGCCAGCCCACCGATGAGTTGTTATTGGGCTTATCTGGCAATGCTGCCGTCGATGGCGCGACCTACTATGCCCAAGTGTATAGCGGCCACCAATTTGGCGGTTACACGCCGCGCTTAGGGGATGGACGCTCGATTATTTTAGGTGAAGCGATAGGCCCAAATGGCGCATGGGATATTGCCCTTAAAGGTGGCGGCCCGACACCCTACTCGCGCAGTGGTGATGGCCGTGCTGTGATGCGCTCTGCCGTGCGCGAGTTTTTAGTCTCTGAGGCGCTGCATCATCTGCATGTGCCGACGACCCGTGCCTTGGCAGTGATTGGTTCTGACTTGCCCGTATGGCGTGAGAGCCAAGAAACCGCAGCCATTACGGTGCGTTTAGCCCGCAGCCATATTCGTTTTGGTCATTTCGAGTATTTCTGCCACAGTGAACGCGGTCGTGCCGATAAACTGATCTCATTACTCAACTTTACTATTAACCAGCATTATCCCCATTTGAGTTGTGATGCCGCAGGCTATAAAGCGTGGTTTTTACAGGTAGTGCAAGATACTGCCAAGATGATTGCCCACTGGCAGGCGGTCGGTTTTGCCCACGGGGTGATGAACACCGATAATATGTCGATTCTGGGTGACAGTTTTGACTTCGGCCCCTTTGCGTTCCTCGATACATTCCAAGAAGATTTTATCTGTAATCATTCGGATCCCGAAGGTCGCTATGCCTTTGGTCAGCAGCCGAGCGTTGGTTTGTGGAACTTGCAACGTTTAGCGCAGGCGCTTACGCCAGTGATCCCATCCGACGACTTAATTGCCATTCTTAATCAATACCAAGAGGCGCTAGTGCAGCCTTATTTGCACTTGATGCGGGCAAAACTAGGTCTACCGGCAGTGAATATACCGACGGCGGAGCAGGATAAACAGGATCTCGACCTTATAGGCCGATTCACTGTGCTGATGGAGAAAAATCAGCTCGATTACACGCAAACTTGGCGTCAATTAGGCAGGTTAGATCCAACCAGCAAACACAATGCCCTGCGGGATGACTTTATCGATGTCAGCCAGTTTGATGCATGGTATCAAGCCTACCAACAGCGATTGGGCGCAGTCGCGGATATCGGTGCGTGGCAAACTGAGCGCAATAGTTTGAATCCAAAATATATTTTGCGTAACTATTTAGCCCAAGAGGCGATAATCGCAGTAGAAGAGGGTAATCTTGCGCCGCTGCATTTGCTGCAAAAAATCTTAACTCAGCCCTTTGCCGAACACGCTGAACATGAAGACTTGGCCAAGCGTCCACCGGACTGGGGCCAAGGTTTGATCATGTCCTGTAGTAGTTGATAGGGATAAACAGTATGACATTATCAAACACACACATAAAAACCATTAGCTTAGAAACCATTAGCTTAGAGAGAAGCGTCTTAAGTTTAGCGATTGGTGCGAAGATTGATTTTGATCGTTTCGCCGATTTTGCCGAACCTTGAGCCGCGGCGCTCGATTGCACTGTGCGCGAGCGTCAGTGGGGCGCCGATAGGCACCAATGGTCATTAGAATTTGAAGGTAGCCAGTTATGGCTCCATTATGAGTTTTACGGCAACATTTGCTGGCTTTCGATTGAACGAGAAGCCGATTTTGAGGTGCTGGAATACTTAGCCACTTTGCTGCAACCTCACCTAAGAGTGAACTGAATATGAGTCAGAATATGACGCCACCGACCATGAGTACTAGCGGCGCTGAGTTCCATTTTCAAGCCCTAACGCCGGATTTGATCTTAGATGCAATCGAAAGTTTGGGTGTGTACCCGGAAACGGGCTTGCTCGCGCTGAACAGCTACGAGAACCGCGTGTATCAGTTCCGTAGCGATGAAGGGCTGCGTTATGTGGTGAAGTTCTATCGTCCCGACCGTTGGAGCGACGCGCAGATCCAAGAGGAGCATGATTATGCGCTTGCACTCGCGGCAGAAGATATCCCGATTGCCGTGCCTGTGATCATCGAAGGTCATACGTTACACAAGTACCAAGGCTATCGATTTACCCTGTTTCCTTCCTTGGGTGGTCGCGCCTTTGAAGTCGATAATTTAGAGCAGCTAGAATCCGTGGGCCGATTCATCGGTCGGATACACCAGTACGCGGCGCAAACGGTATTTGCTGAACGTGAACCGTTAAATCCACAGATTTTAGGCGCCGAGCCGCTCGCGTGGTTAAAACAATCTAATCTGGTGCCTAATAGCCTACGTTTGCCGTTTTTTACCGTCGTTGAGCAAGTGTTGGCTAAGGCGAATGCGATTTGGGATCGCCAAGATTTTGCGGCCATTCGTTTGCACGGCGATTTACACCCAGGCAATATTTTGTGGACGCCAGATGGTCCCGGATTCGTCGATTTAGACGATGCACGCATGGGGCCGGCGATTCAAGATTTATGGATGATGCTGACGGGGGATAGAGCACAACAATTAATGCAGCTTGAAATTTTACTCGAAGCCTATGAAGAGTTTTGTGAGTTTGATACAAGGCAATTAGCCTTGATTGAACCGCTGCGGGCGCTGCGTATGGTGCACTACAATGCGTGGATTGGTCGTCGCTGGGATGATCCTGCTTTTCCGATGAACTTCCCTTGGTTTGGGGATGAAAAGTATTGGGAACAGCAGATTTTGGCATTTAAGGAGCAACTATTTGCCCTTGGCGAGCCACCATTGAGCTTAGTGCCTTATTAGAATTGAATAATTGCTTATATACCCAAGCTGCCTGAAGATACGAGTTTCAGAGCGCCTAGGGTGCTTCAATTCAAGGCGCAGCAATGACAGAATGTCGGCTACCTTTTGAATTGATGCAACACGGAAGTGAAGTGCCCTAGGCGCTCCGTCCCGG
>JBOFUF010000008.1:0-6148 GCA_051652445.1 Shewanella sp. | reverse complement strand
CCGGTTTGTTCTACTGCTCCCACCACGGTCACGGTTGTGGGTCGCGGCGGTAATACTAATAGGAAGCGACCATCAATTTGCGCATTGTATGAATCATTAATCCGAATGAGATCAATATCCAGCGGTTGTATAACACGCTGTCCAATGGAGATGTTGCGAATAAACTGTGCGAGTTTGGCCAGCTTAGCAATATAGGCACTGTTATCTTTAGCCGCGCCCATTTGGGAGAGCCGTGTTAATACCTGCTGACGTTTAGTCTCTAGCGCTGCAGTATTTTGAGTATCAAGTAGCGCGGCACCTAACCAATAAACTGGAATAACCTCCTTGTTGGTAGCGCGATGATAAAGAGGCAGTTGTTGTAAACCATCTTGTACCACTTGGCCGACTCTTACCCCTGTAGGGTAGCTTATGTGAACTGGCGCTTCCTGCTGGCTTGATGTGGTGATTGACAACTGGGTTTGCGCGTGAGTATTTGCTGCAGTAAACAAACCGATGAACAGCGCCAAAGGGGATAAATAATATTTCATAGCGTCTCCACTAAGAGGCAAATGGCTTGAGTAAGGTGATGTCGATAAAAGGCAGATTAGGCGCAATTTTCTGACGACTTTTAACGACTTGACCATTATCCGGCCTTAACCAAAATTCATTTTGGTATTGAATATTAAGCCCTTCAACCGAGACTGACTCGCTATAATGCAATGTTTGCATCGGCGTTTGGTTGATAAGGATATTTTCTTGGGCAATAAAATTAAATTGTGAATGTACTTTATAGCCAAAGTGGTAACCGGGTTGCCAGTCGAGACTGCGGCTCCAGGTTTTTGGGGTGGTGGGTAAATGTAAGCCCAATAAAATAGGGTCGATTTGTGCACTTTCAACGGCAACTAAGTTACCGCTAAGGAGATTCTGTGTGCGTACTAAACGGCCATTGACTGTGACTAGCATGCCGTTATCGGCAGAGAGCCATTTAAGTTCTAGCGCATCAGGCTCTGGTCTGATGGAAGAAATTGTGGCTTTAGGTTCTGCAAACGCTAACACCACAAATGCCTGCGCAGTATCATCAATCTTGGCATAAATACTGGCGTAGGGATTAGCTTTGATCTGCTCAGCCGAGAGTATGACGTCATCATCACCGATAAAGGCTAATTTAAGCGTATCGTTAAGGGCGCTCATTCGCTGACTGCAGCCAGAAATGCCGATCAATACCGCGGAGATGGTCAGTAGCGACAAGATTTTTTTATTTATACGCATCCGAGTTGCTTATTCTCAATGAAAATAGATACCCAATGTGAAACGCCGTAAGCTTGATGTTAAGCAGTGGACTGGCGTTGACATCTTTTAGAGGCTCAAAAAAAACAACCGCCATTAAGGCGGCTATTTAAGAGTCTGCGGACTATGACTTATTTAGTAGCAGTGCCTGTACCAGTGCCTGTACCAGTGCTAGTGATTGGGTTGCCATCAGAGCCGTTAGCAGCAACAATCGCAGCAGCAGCAGCAGCAGCAGCAGCAACACTACCACCAACAAGACCACCAGTAGAACCAGCATCACCACCGCCAGAAGCATTACCTGTTTCTACTGCATTAACGGCAACAGAACCAAACATAGATAACGCAGTGATAAGTACTAATGAAGTTTTTTTCATCGTGATTCCCTTTTAGAAAAAATGTGCATGAAATTGTATACCTAGTCCAACATGATAAGCGATGAATACAAAATTATCAATGTTAAACCTCCCTTTTTGTTCATGGGAAAATTTGAATGTTGGGGCTGATATTTAAGCGATATCTATCCATTTGGGATGATGTTTAGTGAGCAAACCGATTAAGTCGTTAGCTTATTTCAAACAAAAAAAATCTTTAAGCTCGTCGAGTTGTTGCATGGCATCTTTATAACCTAAGTCGATTAAGGCGCTGGTATAGGTTTTTTCGAATAAAAGGTAGGACACAATACTGGAGTCTGATTGCCTGTCTATGCCAATAAAACTCAATAAGCTTTTCACGGCCCAAGGCATGTCATCGTAGAAGCGGGCGGCTATTTTGCTCAAATCTTCGCTAGGTTTGATCACTAAGGTTTTAATCGGATGTAAGGTGAGTTTGTTACGACTTGTCTCGGGGATCAGGTTTAAGGTGTTATTGATCCTTTCTAGCCGTTCAAGATCGCTGTTTAAGGTATCTGAAAAGATAGTATCAAGCAGATGACCCGCTATGGTCGCGGTTTTTGGGTGATATTCTAGATCCATTGGGAAGTGCTTATGTGGACTGTCTAAATTAATGATGAACAGTTTTTTGGCGCCTAAATGGATAGGGCTTGACAGCGGTGCAAGCTGGTGGACTGATCCATCACCATAATAGGCTTGGTTGAGTTTAATGGAGGGGAACACCATAGGGATTGCTGAACTGGCGAGTAGGTGCTCGGTATTGAGCATAATACGTTGGCCGCCGCGACGAGAACGGGTCCAATTTTCGATCTCTTTCGCGGCTTGAAAAAAGGACACAGAGCGAGAGTTATTATAGCAAGAGGCATCGACACTCAACGCCGTCAGTGAGCCATTACGAATATTACGGTCAATACGTTTAAAGTCGATGAGCTCATTGAGTAAACCTCTTAGTGGATCATTATCGAGCAGGCTGCCAGCATCAGTATTGACCTTATCATCTTGCATACCTTTGAGGGCCATTTTCGTAAGATGGCTGAGCACTCCAGGAATCGATGCTCGGTAGACTTGTCGAGTTTCAAAATGACGCCAAACCCATTCGAGTTTTCTGACGGCAAGGTGAAAGCACGAGGCGTGGGTCGCTAAAGCGGTACCATTGATGGCGCCCGCAGAGGTTCCGCAAATAATTTTAAAGGGGATCCCATGATTGCGCGGATACAGCTGGACCAGTGCTTTTAGCACGCCGACTTGGTAGGCGGCCCTCGCGCCGCCACCGCCTAAGACTAATGCAGTTGATGTTGGCAATGTTCAGACTCAATTTATTGTTTTAATAGTTTTATTAAAGCAACGCCCCCCTATAAAAAGCAAGGTTATGTTGCCTATTTGTCCTTTTTTTGGTGATTTTTTTTAGTTTAGGTTTTTGTCGCGATAGAGGAGGGCAAAAGGGGCGGGGTTGAAGATTGACATCCCTTGATAGGCAATGGGCAATAAAAAACGCACTTAATGGGCTTAAGTGCGTTGCGTTTTTTGATCTTCAGCTTGTCTACATTTCGCGTTGAGGCTTAGCCTTTAACTGCGTTTTTGAGGAAATCGAGCAGTTGATCGAATGGAATATCTTGTTTCTCACCGGTGCGGCGGTTTTTGTATTCAAATACGCCAGCATCGATATTGCGATCGCCAATGACGACGGTGTGCGGGATACCAATCAGTTCCATATCGGCGAACATCACGCCTGGACGCTCTTTACGATCGTCCAATAACACCTCGATACCTGCTTCGTTTAAGTCTTTGTATAACTGCTCGGCGATATCGGTGACGCGGTGCGACTTGTGCATGTTCATTGGCAGAATGCCCACGCTAAATGGCGCAATGGCTTCTGGCCAAATGATGCCACGGTCATCGAAGTTTTGCTCGATGGCTGCGGCCACAATACGGCTCACGCCGACACCGTAACAACCCATCAATAACACCTGTGACTTGCCGTTTTCATCAAGTACCGTTGCGTTCATCGATTTAGAGTAGTTAGTGCCTAGCTGGAAAATATGGCCCACTTCGATACCGCGTGCCATAGCATAAGTGCCTAAACCATCGGGGGTTGGCTCGCCTTCTACTACGTTACGGATATCGGCAACCTGTGCTAACGGCAAATCGCGTTCCCAGTTGATACCCAAATAATGTTGGTCATCAACGTTAGCTCCGGCGGCAAAATCGCTCATGACGCTAACGCTGTGATCGATAACGATAGGGATTTTAAGACCGATAGGGCCAAGTGAGCCTGGACCTGCGCCAATGGCGTCACGGATTGATGCTTCTGGCGCCATTTCAACGGGTGATGCGACTAAGTCTAACTTGTCGGCTTTGACTTCGTTGAGTTCATGGTCACCACGAACGATCAACGCCACTAGCGGCGTAGCTTCGGTTGCACCTTTAACGATTAAGGTTTTGACCGTTTTGGTGATATCCAAACCAAACTGCTCAACTAATTCCGCAATCGTCTTGGCATTGGGGGTATCGACTAAACGCAATGCTTCGGTTGCTGCGCCGCGAGGTTCTGTTGGCATCGGTGATTCAGCTTTCTCAATGTTAGCCGCGTAATCGCTGCCCGTTGAGTAAGCGATTAAATCTTCACCGCTTTGTGCCAGTACATGGAACTCGTGTGACAGGCTGCCACCGATTGAACCTGTATCGGCTAACACTGGGCGGAAAGCTAAACCCATGCGCGATAGAATGTTGCTATAGGCTGTGTACATCGCCTCATAGGTTTCATTCATGGTATCGACGTCAAGGTGGAAAGAGTAGGCGTCTTTCATCAAGAATTCGCGTGAGCGCATCATGCCAAAACGTGGGCGAACTTCGTCACGGAATTTGGTTTGAATTTGGTAAAGGTTCAGCGGTAATTGCTTATATGAGCTGACTTCTTTACGAATGAGATCGGTGATCACTTCTTCGTGGGTTGGCCCCAGTACGAAGTCGCGATTGTGGCGATCTTTAAAGCGCAGCAGCTCAGGGCCAAACTTCTCCCAACGACCCGTTTCTACCCACAAGTCTGCCGGTTGCACCATCGGCATTAGAATTTCAATTGCACCGGCTTTGTTCATTTCTTCACGAACAATGGCTTCGACTTTACGCAGTACACGTAAGCCCGTGGGGAGGTAGCTATAAAGGCCCGACGCGTTACGACGGATCATGCCCGCACGTAACATTAATTGATGACTAATGACCTCTGCGTTGGCAGGAGTTTCTTTCTGTGTTGATAGCAGGTACTTGCTGACGCGCATTACCGATGTCCAAATTTGAGTTGAATGGGCGCCATTTTATCACTTGCTTTGGTGATGTCACCTAGGGATTTAGGTTAAATTCAACTGGCTGGGAGATTAATAGCCTTTTTTGATGCTGGATAACGGATAACGGATAACGGATAACGGATAACGGAGCGATCTAGATTCTCGATTCTAGATCCTGTCTATGCTTACTTATCCCGTCTATCACCTATCACTTTGGCGGGGTTGCCTGCCACTATGGCCCAGTCGGGCACGTCTTTGGTCACTATGCTGCCCATACCCACCACAGCGTGATCGCCAATGGTCACCCCATCGACTATGCCGGCCTGCGCGCCAATCCACACATCTTGGCCAATAACAATGCCTTTGGAGTTGGCCGCTTGTTGATAGATGGGCGTATCTGGCGCCATGCCATGATTAAAGGCGTAGAGGGTGACATGATTGGCGATGCGGGTTTGATTGCCTATCTGAATCCCGACCCTGCCGCCATCAAAAGAGCAACCGTGATTAATCGCGACTTCGTCCCCTAGCGTGATAGGCCCGTGTAAGAAACAGTCGGCGGCGATCATGCAGCGATTACCCATGCGGATATCACGATTGGGTTCGGCAAATAACTGGGCCTCGGGGGCGATAAAACAGTGCTCGCCGATGTTGATGGTTTCCAGGGCACAAAGTTTTGCTTGAATATCGTCTTGCCAAGGTTTAGCCCAGACTAAATGTTTCTCTTTTAAAGAAAAATACAGCCACGGCATCCAAGATAGACGCTTTTTATGTTGAGTTTGATAATCAGGCAACGATGCCGGCTCTGATCTAGGCGTTGACGCGGACATTTAGCCACATTTCCCCGGTTTGAGTTCCAATACCAAGATATATTCTTGGTCATTATCATCGACCGCCATGTGCCAGAACACATCTAAATCATAGAGGGCGACTTGGTATAACTTTGCGTCGTCCTTGGCTTTTTTGTAGGCGGGGCGCGGATCTTGGCCGAGCACTCCGCGAATAAGTACGGCTAAATCTGTGTAGGTTTCCTGCTGGGCGTAACGCTCAATTTGTGTCTTGGCATTATCGGAATACACCACTGAAATCAGTTTTGGGGCGTCTTGAGCAATGCCGCCGACTGCATCGGTAATAGAATCTGAGAAAGGAATGTATGGCTTAATATCAATTATCGGTGTGCCATCGAGCAGATCCATACCGGAAATTTCAAGGCAC
>JBOFUF010000007.1:0-2731 GCA_051652445.1 Shewanella sp. | reverse complement strand
CCTTCAACATCTTCCAGACCTGAGTCCATATCGTCTATGGTTTTGACCACAGCTTCTAGGCTGGCGCGCTCTTTCCCCAAGGCTTGGGCGCGCTCTGGGTCGTTCCACACTTCTGAACTTTCAAGCTCACGAGTCACTTCTTCTAGACGCTCATTTTTGGCATCGTAGTCAAAGATACCCCCTAAGAAGCTGCGTGCGCTGGGCAAGCTCCTTAATTTTGAATTTTACAGGATTAACTTCAAACATGAGATTCAACTTTCTTTATTTGGCCATTAAAGGCAATGATTAACAGTCGTTGCAACCGCGCATTTTAACCTAACCAAGCAGGTAAACCTAGGGGGCACGGCTCATTAAATGGCATAACAATGGTTATTGTTCCAGCCGAAAAGACCACAACACCAAAGCCGAAATGAACAAAAATCGATGAGTTAAGGCTCTGTTCTTACTTAAATGAAGCTGCGCGTTGCCTCGAATGCACCAGTCATGCCAATAGGGATGGTAAATTAAGGGGCTATGCGACGGACTCCCCTGTCGAACCTAGGTGACTCAACACTCAAACTGCACGTAAGTTTTAGGTCAATAAACCGAGTTATGTTATTCAATTGACAGCGAATCACAGCCTTTTACTCGCCTCAGCTAAAGTGATGATGTCCGTCTATAGCAGCCGAGGCGCAGTAATGGCGATAAAATCAAACTCACCATCAACGCACACTATCCTGTGGCTTTTATCCCAAAAGATAAGGCGTGCTATAGCGGGAATGGGTTATCCAGAAGATTGACGCAGATGAATAAGCTTAGATAAATGGGCTAACGTGCATTGACTTAAGTGAAATAGTTTGGATGCATTCATTAAGTTGCATTAACGGTTCACGCTTCAAAAAACACATGACCTAAATAAAAACGGAAGACCTTAAGTCTCCCGTTTTAGCCAAGATTGATGCCATTAAATCTTAAACTGCCCGACTAACTTGCCTAAGTTCATCCCTTCTTCAGATACCGTCAGACTCACTTTGGCCGCATCTTCACTCGAGTGTAGTAGCTCATTCACTATCTCTTGAATGGCGTACACATTACGATTAATTTCTTCGGTTACTGAGCTTTGCTCTGTCGCCGCGGCAGCAATTTGGGTACTCATATCGTTAATAGCGGTAACGGCTGAAGTGACTGAACCTAGACTATCAGAAATCGTACGAGACGAATCTACCGAACGCACGCAACTTTGCTGACTCTCTTCCATAGCTCTCACAGCTTGGGTCACTAACTTATGGAGTTCCGATAACATCTCGTTAATTTCCAATGTACTAGCTTGAGTTCGACTGGCTAAATTACGCACCTCATCGGCAACCACAGCAAACCCTCGGCCCTGCTCACCAGCTCGAGCGGCTTCAATAGCGGCGTTTAATGCCAATAGGTTAGTCTGCTCGGCAATACCGCCAATGACCGACAGCACACTATTGATTTTCTGCGATTGCTCACTGAGTGATTTAATACTGACTGCCGCATTGTTGATTTGCGACATTAAAGACGCGATCTCCTCAAGCGAGGCATCAACACAACGTTGGGCGTTGGCCACATCACCGGTTGCAGCGTGGGTAGCTTCAGCCACTTGAGTGGTATTCTTCGCCACTTCATGCGCAGTGGAAGACATCTCAGTAATTGCAGTCACAACCTGATCAGTTTCATTGTTATGACTCACGAGTTGACTGGACATCACTTTCGTTTGAGTATGAATTGCATTTGCTGCCGTTTTGACTTTAGCGGTCGCGGTCGCGACATCGCCAATAATATGTTGAAGCTTATCAACAAAGAGATTGAAAGAGAGTCCAAGTTGAGCAATTTCATCTTCGCCTTTTACTGCAAGCCGCTTGGTTAAATCCCCTTCGCCCTTAGCGATATCATTTAAGGTATCAGCCATATTCTTAATTGGCGCGACTATGCGCTGGGCAACGACCAAGACGATAAAGCCCGTAATCCCTGTTATAGAAAGTTCTATCAGTAACATAATGAAGGAATTTTCAGCGTCCGCCTTCATTATTGCCTCGCGAGACCCCTCAACAACGGCTTCAATATCATCGATATAAACACCTGTACCTAACATCCAGTCAGTCCCAGGGATCATCATGCCGTAACTGAGTTTCTCAACCTGCTCATTAGTATTGGGTTTTTGGTCATAATAGAAGAAATTACCATCGCCACGCTTAGCCGCATCCAGCAAACCAACGATAATTTTAGTCCCGCGGGAATCGACCAGATCAATCTGATTTTGCCCCTCAAAAGACGGTGTTAAAGCATGGAAGATATTTTTACCCTGGGAGTCATAAATGAACAAGTAACCTGCACTACCAAAATGTACGTCTTTTAGTGCTTGATTTACACTCCCTTGTTCTTTTAACGATAATTGATGGTTCACTATCCCAGCAGCCATTTCGGTGGCTTCTTTCATTTGTTTTTTACGCTCACCAATGAGCGTATCTCTAAAGGTGCTCACTTGAGCGGTCAAAGCATTTCGCTCTGCGAAATAAGAAACCGTCATCAACACCGCTAATGTGAGGATCAAAGGACATAACGATAGCAATAGTAATTTATTGCGCAGACTTAATGTAGGCATACCTAAAGGCTCCAAAGGATTGCAACTAATGTCATCCCAGTATAGTTAACATTGTTATATTGCCACGGGCATTACGTAACTAAATCTTAACTTCACTCAATTAATCTTCAATAAATAACGACT
>JBOFUF010000006.1:0-12252 GCA_051652445.1 Shewanella sp. | reverse complement strand
ACATCGCCCTCGGTGTGGTCACATTAACAGATAAGGCTATCAATTGGGTGACGCTGCGCGAAGAGAATAGCGAAGACAAGAGTAAAGATATGTACCTGCCGCGGGTCGATTGGTTGCCCGATAGCAAACATTTATCGTTCCAGTGGCAGAGCCGCGATCAACATAAGCTTGATTTGCAACTGGTGGCGTTAGATTCACTGACTAAGCCAAAAACCTTAGTCAAAGAACGCAGTAACGCTTGGGTGAACCTCAATAACGATCTGCACTTTTTAAAACAACAATCGGCTTTTATTTGGGCGTCAGAGCGTGACGGTTTTAATCATCTGTATCTTTTTGACTTAAAAGGCAAACTTAAAATCCAATTGACTCAGGGCGAGTGGGCTGTCGATGCGCTGGAATACATAGATGAAACCGCAGGCTGGGTATATTTCACGGGTCGCAAAGATACGCCAATCGAGAAACATCTTTATCGTGTGCCGTTAGCGGGTGGCAAGGTTGAGCGGATAAGCAAGCAAGCGGGCATGCATAATCCTGTGTTTGCCGACAATCAAAGTGTGTATCTGGATTATTTCAATAGCTTATCTCAGCCGGCGCAGGTAAGTTTACACGGTGAGCAGGGCCAGCAATTGGCTTGGGTAGATCAAAATGAAGTCAAGCAAGGTCATCCTTTATATGACTATGCGGGTCTGTGGCAAATCCCTGAATTTGGTGAACTGAAAGCCGAAGATGGCCAAGTGCTGCAAACCCGTTTATTCAAACCCGTCCCTTTCGATGTGAGTAAAAAACACCCCGTTGTGGTGCGGGTGTACGGTGGGCCGCATGCCCAATTAGTGACCAATAGCTGGAGCGAGCAAGACTATTTTACTCAGTATCTGGTGCAACAAGGTTATGTGGTATTCCAGTTGGATAACCGCGGCAGCGCTCACAGGGGCACAAAGTTTGAGCAAGTTATCTACCGTCAATTGGGCGAAGTTGAAGTGAACGATCAAAAAGTGGGAGTGGACTATTTACGCAGTCTGCCGTTTGTCGATGCCGATAATGTGGCAATTTACGGCCACAGTTACGGTGGTTATATGGCTTTGATGAGTTTATTTAAGGCGCCAGATTACTTTAAAGCCGCGATTTCTGGCGCACCTGTAACCGACTGGCGCTTGTATGACACCCATTACACTGAGCGTTATTTAGCGCATCCTGCGGTTAATGAAAAGGGTTATGAAGCCAGCAGTGTGTTCCCTTATGTGAAAAACTATCAAGCGGGACTGTTGATGTATCACGGTATGGCCGACGATAACGTCTTGTTTGAAAACAGCACTCGAGTTTATAAAGCGCTACAGGATGAAGGTAAGTTGTTCCAGATGATCGATTACCCTGGCTCTAAACACTCAATGCGTGGCGAGAAAGTGCGTAATCACTTATATCGCTCACTGGCTGACTTCCTTGACAGGCAGTTAAAAAGCGCCAAATAGCAGGCATAAACAGCAGGCATAAAAAAACCAGATCCTAGGATCTGGTTTTTTGTGAATCGATTCTTATCAAATCAATCCTGTTTCTCATACGGATGTCGCTTAGCAGGAGATTAGCCTTCTAAGCTACCACAGAAACGATAGCCTTCACCGTGAATAGTCGCGATGATTTCTGGCGTATCTGGTAAGCTTTCGAAATGCTTACGGATGCGACGGATAGTCACGTCTACAGTACGATCGTGTGGCTTAAGTTCACGGCCAGTCATTTTCATCAGTAGATCGGCACGAGTAAGAATTTTGCCTGGGTTTTCAACAAAATGCAGCATAGCGCGGAATTCGCTACGTGGCAGTTTGTAAGATTCACCTTGTGGGCTCACTAATGAACGGCTGTTGATCTCTAAGCTCCAGTCATTGAAGCGATAGTATTCTACTGAGCTCTTTTCTTCTACTTCAGCGCCTGCGCTGTTGACGCGAGTTAGAAGGTTACGAGCACGAATCGTCAATTCACGTGGGTTGAACGGCTTGGTAATATAATCGTCCGCGCCAATTTCAAGTCCAAGGATTTTGTCGACTTCGTTGTCACGACCTGTCAAGAAGATAAGACCGATGTTGTTGATTTCACGTAGTTCACGTGCCAACAACAGGCCATTCTTGCCTGGCAAGTTAATGTCCATGACGACTAAGTTAATTTTGTTTTCCTGCATAGCCTTATGCATTTCTGCGCCATCATTGGCCTCAGTTACCACATACCCTTCTGCCTCGAAAATACTTCTCAGCGTGTTACGGGTAACGGCTTCATCTTCAACGATCAGAATGTGCGGATTTTGCATGTTATTTACCTAAATATTAATCAGTTTATACTCAACAAATAAGAGCAGCTTACTTCGGGCTCTTATATTCATAAAAGCGTTGATACTTCCTTGAGCTATTTTGTACTCAAAAGGAAAATCATTACGGTCACATCTATATCTGGATGGAGATTAAGTGCACGTTTAAGCGTAATACGAGAAAACGTAACAAGTACCAACTTAGATAAGCAATAGTCAGAATAAGTTCCTTAACTATAGTCAGAATAAGTAGCTTAACTATTGTTTTTTTTAAAATGTTTAAAAGACAAATTAAATGTAGAACAGATTTTAAACAGATGCCTAGTTAGTTTGTATTACCTAAAGCGATATATGTAACAAACAGTATTGAACGATAAGCATCTTGCTCAATCTGCTTTAACTCACTAGTGCATACATTGTACTCGTTTTAGGCATTTGTTAACAAATGAAATGTTAACAAATTTCAGATGAGTAGGTTTTTTTAGCACGATATTTATTTTAGTTATTGATTAGTATAACTAATGTTTTCTTATTCCTGTGAGCCAGTTCACGCCTCTTGGGCTTTGGTCATCGCTCTGCTACACTCTTTTGGGCTCATTTTTTGATTAGACTACCAATGGATAAGACGACTCCAGATTTGTGGCAATGTTACCAAAAGCCATTGTTTTTGCTGACTCAAGCATTAGCATATGATTTTTCCTTTGCTATTATTACTGCTCATAATCCAGCTTCAAGGCCTCTTCTTCCCAGCCAAAACTGTTTACTCGATCGTCAACTTTTCCGTGATATTGAATTACTCGGTTGTCCCTATCGTGCTTTAGTGTGCGCTGCGCCGGATTTATCCCACATAGAAAAAAGTTGGGCCGTATTTATCGATAGAACGATGGCGCTGCAGCTAGGCAAAAAATTTAATCAATATGCGATTTATGTTGTCGAACAAGGCTATGTAAGCTTAGTTCCGTGCACCTTAGCGGGATATAACGAAGTGTGTTTAGGCAGATTTACAGATTATGTGCAGTTAGTGTACGAGCTACCCGACTTAAACACGTAGTTGTTTTCAAAATATTTTATTTTTATTATCCATTTGTTATGAGATTGGCATTGACTTCATTAGGGGTTTATTGCTACTTTTTTCGTCCCTTTTCTAGGAAAGGAACAGAAGAGGAGCGTTAACTAGGTAGTCTGTCAGAGGATCACAAACTCCAGTGATGACGGATGAGGGAGATTAACGCCGAGGCATAGATATGCTTGCTGCATGCTTATGTCGGTCGCTCAGGCTGAATCCTGACGATTGTCACCTGTAATTGGTGGAGAGCTTCTGGTGACGATTGCTGTTTCCCTTCTTTTGGGGTGCGTTATCATTGAGCACCAGGCTCTTCGAACGAAGTCAGTTCGGAGCGTGATCATGTTAGTTAATTTATATCCTATTCAATTCGTGTTCGTTTCTTGGCCTATGTGTTTCGTGGAGGTGCGCTAATGTCCCTTGTTGTGGCAAAATTTGGCGGCACTTCAGTCGCCGACTATCACGCGATGAATCGTTGTGCCGACATAGTGTTAGCAAATCCTCATTGCCGTTTAGTGGTGGTCAGCGCGTCGAGCGGGGTCACCAATCTGTTAGTGGAATTGACTCAAGAATCGATTAGCGACGATGGCCGATTACAGCGATTAAAACACATTGCCCAAATTCAATATGCGATTTTAGATAAGCTCGGTCGTCCCAGCGATGTTGTCGCCGCATTAGATAAATTGTTGAGTCGTATGTCGATATTGAGTGAATCGCTCGCATCACAACGCAGTAAAGCGACCATGGATGAGTTGTTGTCCCTCGGTGAGCAATGTTCTTCGGCATTGTTTTCCGCGGTGATCCGTGAGAAAGGTATTAATTCGAGTGTTTTCGATGTGCGCAGCGTATTGCGTACTGACAGCCATTTTGGCCGAGCAGAACCTCACATTGAGCAGATTGCAACCCTATCACGCGATTATTTGTTACCATTGCTTGATTCTCAAGTTATTGTTACTCAGGGTTTTATTGGTGCGAATGACGCTGGGCAAACAACCACGTTAGGCCGCGGTGGCAGTGATTATTCAGCCGCTCTTTTAGCTGAAGCGTTACGTGCATCGGCGGTAGAGATTTGGACTGATGTTGCAGGTGTTTATACGACAGATCCTCGCCTTGCGCCGAATGCCTTTCCGATTGCCGAAATCAGTTTCAATGAAGCCGCCGAGATGGCGACATTTGGTGCTAAGGTATTACATCCTGCGACCATTCTTCCTGCTGTTCGTCAGCAAATTCAAGTATTTGTAGGGTCAAGTAAAGAGCCTGAAAAGGGCGGCACTTGGATCCGTCATCAAGTAGAGAGTGCACCGGTATTTCGCGCTGTGGCGTTGCGCCGCGATCAAACCCTGTTAAATCTTCATAGCTTGCAAATGCTGCATGCGCAGGGCTTTTTAGCGGAAACCTTCGCTACGCTTGCAAGGCATAAGATTAGTGTGGATTTAATTACCACCTCAGAAGTAAACGTGTCACTGACGCTCGATAAAACGGGCTCAGATTCGAGTGGCCAAGGTTTGTTGAGTGAGGCATTGTTGCAAGAATTATCGCAACATTGCCGTGTACGGGTTGAAGATGGCTTGGCCTTAGTGGCGATTATTGGCAACCGCATTGCGACGACGCCCGGTATTTGTCGCCGTGTGTTTGAAGTGTTAGAGCCTTACAATGTACGGATGATTTGCCAAGGCGCCAGCCCCCATAACCTGTGCGTGTTAGTGGCCGAAGCGGAAGCAGCGCAAGTGGTTAAATCGCTGCATCAAAATCTGTTCGAAGGCGCTTAATATGTTGCCGATAATATCGTCTCTGTAAATCGGGGAGCTTGCCACAGGGCAAGCGCTGACCTTGCCTATCAAGCATTTAAAGGTGAGCGACGCTAAGGTGACGGGCTCTAAAGTGTATGTTCAGGCCAATGTCCGCGGCGCTGAAGTACAAGGTAATGCGGTGATTTATCCGTTGATGAAGCGCTTGAATACTGTGACATTCGCGGCGACATCACCTTAGTGCCGCTTGCAAATCCCCCTTGGGATCACTCAAAAAAGCGGCGAGTTTATCCTTGGCCGTTTTGGCCCTATCATGGGCGCGAATTAGCATCGTGAGTACTTGAATCTTAATCGATTGGCATTGTTGTTTTAAGGTGGTTATAACCACTTAAATCGATAAAACAACGCCATTTGCAGGGCGACGAGTGAGATTAATATGCCGCAGAAGGTGGCGAAGGCCCAAGTGTTATCCGCACCCGGAATCCCCCCTACATTGACCCCAAGTAATCCGGTTAAAAAGCCCAGCGGTAAGAAGATTGCCGAGACTAGCGATAAGAAATATAAACGTTTATTAAGCTGCTCTGATTGTTGGCTGAGTAATTCTTCCTGGGTTACATTGGCCCTGTCGCGCAGGGCGTCGAGATCTTCTATGGTACGGATGAGTTTATCGTTGGTTTCCCTTAGCTTGAGTCGCTCGGTATCGTTGAACAAGTTGAATTGCTCTGAAATCATTTTAGAGAAGGCTTCTTTTTGCGGGGCTAAATAGCGCCGTAGCGCGACAATTTGGCGGCGTAATTCGGCGATATCTGTGCGCAAATCCTTTACATTACCAGAAACAACCTGTTCTTCTAATTCAGATAACAGCTCTTCTAATTTATCGATAAATTTAACCTTTTGGTTGGTGAGGCGTTCACAAACCGCAACGATAAAATCCCCCGTTGTCGTTGGCCCAACACCTTCTGCAATTGACTCTGCGACATCTTTGACTGATTGCAACTCGCGTTCGCAGGTCGAAATGATCCGCTGTTTATCGGCATAGATACGCACGGCCACCATGTCTTCTGGATCTGAGTTCGGGTTAAGGTTGACACCGCGTAGGGCCAACAATATCCCTTCATTGGCAATGACCGCTCGGGGGCGAGTGTCTTGGGCGAGTAGGGCATCAGTTTCGACTTTTGGCAAACCGCTATTGAGTATCCAGTGGCGCGCCTTTTTGTTGCGATAGCGAAGGTGTAGCCAGAGTAACCCATCCTTTGGATCCCATTTTTCGATCTGCTCTAAGCTTAAGGTGGCGCCAGTTTGGGCGCCACTCAGCACTAAACTGTAGATAAATCCGTCGTGCATATCGCATTCCATATAACGTTCAAAATCATACCCACAAGCTAACTGATTTTGCCGCGAAAATGAAGTCAGTACTCGTGCTTAACGGATATGAGGCCACAGCCAATAGAGATAAATCTGTCGCGCAGAGTGAGACAAGCAACTTCGCTAAGTATAGGTTAACATTAGCATGAGTAGGCTTGGTACAAAGAGACAATCAAATGGAATATGAATTTCGGCGTAATAGTTTAACCGGTACTTTTCTGGCCAGTTTTAGCATGGATCATGAAGTGCTGGGGCAATGGTTTACCGACGAATTAGGGCCTGAGTTAGCCAAAATTCAGCAAGTGTTGGATATGATTAAAGCCATTCAAACCGATAAACGAGGCTCATGGAGCCTCGTCGGTAATGATTTTACTGTAGAGTTAGATCGTGAACAGGCGCGGGTCTTTGCCAATACTTTAGGTTTTGAGCAAGAGTATGAATTAGAAGAGGCTATGTCGCTCTATGATGCTGAGTCAGAAGCCTATTGTGGCTTAGAGGATTTTGAGCAGGCGCTACTCAGTTGGCAGCAGTTTATTGAGAAAGGTCTGTAACTTACCGCTTATTTGAAAAAAAAGGCAATCCTAGGATTGCCTTTATGCTTTGCACTATACCCATTTAGTGTTGGTGATTAAGGTAGCGTACCGCCATTTCGGTTCTCGATTTGGCATTGGCTTTACGCAGTAGGTTTTTTACGTGCACTTTAACTGTGCCTTCACTGATGTGTAAATGCTCTGAAATCATGCGATTACTTAAGCCTTCTGCCAGTTGCTGCAGTATTTGCATTTCCCTTGGGGTCAGGCTCGAAATCCATTCTTGTTCATCGGTCGCATCTTTAAGTTCGTAAAGATATTCCTCTATTTCCTCACTGATCACCCTGTGGCCTAACATGGCATTTTTGAGCTTTTCGAGCAATAAATCAGGCTCAGTATCTTTGAGTAAATAACCGTCGGCTCCGGCGCGAAGTAATCTGGTAACATCCTGTTTTGCATCAGAAACGGTGAGAATGACTATGCGTGAGGTGACACCTTCTTGGCGCATAGCGTTGAGGGTATCTAGGCCTGTCATACCTTTCATATTTAGATCGAGCAATATGATGTCGGGCTCATCAGTGACGACTGCAGTTAATGCGTCTAAACCACTACCGGCTTCGCCAAATAGGCTGAAGTCAGGATCTGAGGCGATGAGTTGGCAGATACCTTTACGTAAAAGGGGGTGGTCATCGACCACCAGTACAGAATAAGGTTTACCCATTTGAAGGCTCCTGTTGAGAGGGGAAAATAAGCGTCACTCTAGTGCCATTTGAACCTTGGCTGTCGTTCGCTGGGGTGAATGGGCTGTGAGGTGTGAGTGCATTGTCTTGTGCATTGCATCCTTGCTCAATCGTAGTTGCCACAGCCGGTGCTAATTTATTTATATCATTGCCGCTGAACACGACTTTACCTGAGAGCTTGCTGGCACGTTCATGCATTATGCCTATACCAAAATGGTGATCGCGCTCTTTTAAATGCCCGATACCGATACCGTTATCGCAGACATTAATATTGACCATTCCATCGTTATCTTTATAGCAATCTATATTGATTAGGCTTGCCTTTGCGTGTTTGATGGCGTTTAAGGTCGCTTCTCTTGTGATCTGCAGTATGTGAATGTGCTGCTTTGCCTCTAACCATTGCGGTGCAAGTTTATAGTCTAAGGTGATTTTGATGTGTGTTTTTGTCCTTAGTTGCTCAATCATAACCACTAGGGCACTTTTTAAATCCGGTTCTTTAATTGTGAGTCTAAAGGTGGAGAGTAGCTCTCTGAGCTGCATATAAGCGGTGCTCACGCCTTCGTTAATTTCAGTTAATTGCACTTCAATGGCAGGATTGCGGCAACTGTGATCTAAGTTTTTGCGTAATAAACTAATTTGGATTTTTAGGAAAGAGAGTACTTGCCCTAGGGAGTCGTGTAACTCGCGTGCAATCACGCCACGTTCTTCCATTAATGCCAATTGTTGCCTTTGTTCTGTGGCATTGTGGATAACGATTGAGCGAGTCAGCATAATGGCAAAATTGTTAAATAATGCAATATTCGGCGTTTGGTCAGCAATTAATTCTAAATAGCCTAAATTAGTCTGCTCAAATCGCAGTGGAAAACGGGTGCTCTCTTGGGTTGTATTTGGCCAACCACCATCAGCTTCAATGATTTCAATTTCTTGTTCAGGGTACTGGATGATGAGTCTTAGGTAGTCGAGTGATTCATAGCCTTTTAATTGATTCAGTGCTGCTTTTAGCGCTTTGTAATCAAGTTTATTGGCATTTAATGTGAGTAAGTTATCGTATAGGAATGCCAGCTCATTGTTGGCCCGTGTCAGTGCTAAGGTTTTTTCGGCTACCTGCGATTCAAGGTCGCCATAAAGTGTCGCGAGTTCCTTCGCGGTTTTTTGTAAGGCATGGGTCAACGCGGTGAGTTCAATATATTCCGTTTCGGGCATTTCAATTTCAAAATTCCCCTTAGAAATGGTGTTCGCCGACTCTATGAGTTTCTGCAGTGGGATCACCACTTTTTTCTTTGTAAAACGCACAGCCATAAAGGCGATGATAAGCATCACACCTAGGCCTAATATTTGGCTGACGGCAAGGACTCGAAGTTTGAACGCGGCGTAGTGCTCCATCTTAAGCACCAGTAAATCAATGGTATCGACAAAATCCTTTAATGAGGCCACATAATCGCGTGAGTTTTCTTGCTCTATGTAGTGCTTCATTACTTGCCAGTTATCAATCACAAGCTGATATTGATCGGCAATTTCTTGTGGACTAAACCAACAGCCAGAAGGCTTTAAAGTATCAGAATAGAGTGTATTTTCGAATTCGGTGATTTTATTCTGCGCGTCATCACTACCTGAATTAGCGTAAAGCATTAATCGATAGCTTTGCATCCTCAATGATCCTGAGGCGTTTATCGCTTTGGCATCGCCCAAACTGTAAGACAAATTGATGAGAGCAAAGGTCGACAAACTACTAGAAAGTAAAATAAGTGCTAACATTAACCCTAATATTTTTGAGGGTAGGCTACCTCGTTTCATTATTCCATTGTCCATTCTACTAGCCGTGGTTATGGCGCTTTGCAATGGTTTTTACATTAGAAAATAATGTAATACATTAACTAAAGTACAGAAGTGTGAGCAATAACACCTTTACATTTTGATCTGGCGCAAACTTTAGTTGAGATACTCCCAAAGAGGTATATTTTAAAAAAAGTTAAGTCACTAAGTTTGACCATGGAGATACTGTAATTTACAACAATAATGAAACATGGGGATAAAATGATGAATAAGATGACTGGTAAGTCCTTTGCGCTGAGTGCATTGGTCGCCGCTAGCTTCATGGCCGCGGGCGCAATGGCAAGTGATAAGACTGAGCCGCGCAATGAAGTTTATAAAGATAAATTTAAAAATCAATATAATAGTTGGCATGATACCGCTAAAAGCGAAGAGTTAGTGGATGCACTAGAACAAGATCCTAATATGGTCATCCTGTGGGCTGGCTATGCATTCGCAAAAGATTACAAGGCTCCTCGTGGGCATATGTATGCGATCACTGACGTGCGCAATACGCTACGTACCGGAGCGCCTAAAAATGCGGAAGATGGCCCATTACCTATGGCTTGTTGGAGCTGTAAAAGCCCAGATGTGCCTCGCTTGATTGAAGAGCAAGGCGAAGATGGTTACTTCAAAGGTAAGTGGTCAAAGGGTGGCCCTGAAGTGACCAATACCATTGGTTGTGGCGATTGCCATGAAAAAGGCTCGCCAAAGTTACGGATATCACGCCCTTATGCTGAGCGTGCTTTTGAAGCTATAGGTACACCTTTTAGTAAGGCTTCTAAACAAGATAAAGAGTCAATGGTTTGCGGTCAGTGTCACGTTGAATATTATTTTGAGAAAACAGAAGACAAAAAAGGCTTTGTGAAATTCCCTTGGGATATGGGAGTAACGGTTGACCAAATGGAAGTTTATTATGATGGTATTGAGTTTTCTGATTGGACTCATGCACTTTCAAAAACACCTATGCTAAAAGCTCAGCATCCTGAGTATGAAACTTGGAAGATGGGCATTCATGGTAAAAACAATGTCAGCTGTGTGGATTGTCACATGCCTAAAGTCACCAGCGCTGAAGGTAAGAAATTTACTGACCATAAAGTGGGCAACCCATTTGACCGTTTTGAAGAAACCTGTGCCACTTGTCATACCCAAACTAAAGAATTCTTAGTCGGCGTGACGAATGAGCGTAAAGCTAAAGTCAAAGAAATGAAGTTGAAAGCAGAAGATCAATTGGTTAAAGCACACTTTGAAGCAGAAGCTGCGTGGAAAGCTGGCGCAACTGAAGCTGAAATGAAGCCAATCCTGACCGATATTCGTCATTCACAATGGCGTTGGGATTTAGCCATTGCGTCCCATGGCGTTGCGGCTCACGCTCCAGAAGAGGCATTACGTATTCTGGGTACATCAGTTAATAAAGCTGCTGATGCACGAGTTAAGTTAGCGCAATTACTGGGTAAAAAAGGCATCACCGATCCTATTGCGATCCCTGACATCTCTACTAAAGCTAAAGCACAAGCCCTGTTAGGTATGGACATGGAAAAAATGAATGCTGAGAAAGAAGCATTTAAAAAAGACATGCTACCTAAGTGGGATGAAGAAGCGAAAAAACGCGAAGCCACTTATAAGTAGGTTTTAATCAATCGCGGTTGAGTTTTCAATATGAGCTAATCCCTCATGCAAACAAAAGCCCTCGCTGACTCAGTGAGGGCTTTTTTATGGAAATAAATGTCGGCGAATATCAGGCGTTGGTCATGCTGGCAGAATGAATGTCACGGGCTAAATCATTATTTGATCAGTGTTATTAACGCCCTAAACCGCTCGCCTTGGGCTTGATGTTGTAATTCAAACAGTAGCGATTCAACATTGGTTAATAAAGCACCCCGTGCTGTCATCATTTGGATCCCGAGTTGTTTATTCTCAGCACAGCGTGATGAAATGCCATCAGCGACTACATGCACCGAATATTGCTGTTCTATAAGATCGCAACAACTTTGGTAAACACACACATGGGTTTCAATACCCGCCAGTATGACCTGTTTGCGATTCATCTGAGTCAATGCCTTTGCAAATTCTTCACTGTGCCAGGCGCTAAAATGTTGTTTGGCAATGGGTGAGCTGGTTTTCGCAAGTAAGCTTTGTAGCTCTGGACTGGTTGCTCCAAGTTTATCGGGTCGCTGTTCTAACCACAGTATGGGAATTTCAAATAATTGTGCGCCTTGAATTAAGGTCTGTAATTGTTGGTGCAGCTTGTCACTGTTACTCATCATTTGTGCAAGTTTTCCCTGCACATCGACGATAACGAGAACACATTCTTCGGGTTTTAACATCGGGCCTTCCTTCTGCGCTTGATTATTGTCTTAGTTATTTTCCGGTAATACTCAGATTTTCTTTCGCTTTACGCTTGCCCAGTAGACTCTTATTTAACCTTGTTACCAATAGGCCTAAGGTCGAATAGCTGTCGCACTCAAACAGCTCACTAAAAGAGTGCATTGCATTTGTTCGTGCTCGATCGTGGTGCATCTTTACCCTGAAAAATAGGGGTTAATAATTTAAATAATATAATAATCAATCAATTAAATAATTGGCCTAATGATTGAATTACCTTTAGTACAAGTTAGTAACAATCGTGTTTTTTGGAGGTCAGGATGAAACTAGTCAGCGCTATCATCAAGCCATTTAAGTTGGATGATGTTCGTGAAGCTATCGC
>JBOFUF010000005.1:0-1485 GCA_051652445.1 Shewanella sp. | reverse complement strand
GTTCAGGATCAGACTCGGCAAACTCGGCATTGGGCATCACTAAACTGGTCGACATCAGCGGTGCGCCTAATGCCTCAAGTAACGCCAATGCAATCACATTATCAGGCACACGGATACCTATGGTCTTTTTCTTGTCATTTTGTAGCCGACGCGGCACTTCTTTGGTCGCTTTAAAAATGAAAGTATAAGGTCCTGGCGTGCAACTTTTGAGAATGCGATAGGCCTGATTATCCACTTTGGCATACGTCGCAAGCTCGGATAAATCACGGCACATCAATGAAAAGTTATGATCGTTATCAATTTGACGAATTCTCGCCATTCGTGTCATCGCATCTTTCTCACCAATCAGGCAGCCCAAGGCATAGCCCGAATCGGTGGGATAAACAATCACACCGCCCGCTTTTAAGGCGGCGACGGATTGACTAATAAGCCGCGTTTGCGGATTTACTTCATGTACATAAAAAAACTGACTCATGGTCGTTCCACCCAAGATTCCGATTGCCAGACCCAATCAATACCTTGGGGCTGATAGAGATTTTTTCCTAATTCTATCCAATTGCTCGGAAAGTGAAAATCACTTCCTATCGATGCAAGCAATTGATTTTGTACGCTCAAGGCCACAAGGTTGGCCCTGTCGTCTAGCGTTTGCTGGCCGAGCACCACTTCCATGGCATCTCCACCCGCGTCTTTATATTCGCGCACTAAGCGCTTCAACCACTTAGCCGATAACTTATAACCACTGGGATGCGCCAACACGGCGACCCCACCCGCGTGATGGATGATATCAATGGCACTGGCCATATCACCCCAATTATTAGGCACATAACCGGTTTTACCACGGGCAAGGAAGCGTTTAAACACGCTGGGCATATCCACCGCATGACCCATTTCAGCCATCCAGCGGGCGTAATGTCCACGGCTTAACGCAGCATCTCCCGCCAACGCCTTAGCACCTTCATAAGCGCCTTCAATCCCCGCTTTAGCTAATCTATGGCCAATTTCTTGAGCTCGTAATTCACGTAATTCACGCTGATTTTCTAAAAATGCTAATAACACTGGGTTATCGACATCGAAATTTAGCGCCACAATGTGAATATCATAACTGTTCCAGCGAGTAGAGATTTCTACGCCAGAGATTAATTTCAATGGTGCGGCTTGTGCCTGATTAAAACGTCGGGCTTCGGGTAAACCTGCCACCGTATCGTGATCGGTAATGGCAAATAACTGCACGCCCTTTTCAAGGGCTCTGGCCACCAATTGCGTCGGCGTTAATTGACCGTCAGATGCGGTCGTATGACTGTGCAGATCAGCCAATATGCTTTGAGTATTCATGGCGCTATTGTACGCGCATTTGTTAAAAAGTGCGCTGATATCTCATCTTTTGTGGCTGAGCAACATCAATTTTATGCATCATTGCAGCGAATAAATCACCGAAAATGAAAAATATTTAATTGACATTAGGCCATAGCTAAGGTTCTCTATACA
>JBOFUF010000004.1:0-4115 GCA_051652445.1 Shewanella sp. | reverse complement strand
ATGGGTAAAGATAAACCGCTCACGATTACTAAACCGATAATACCCCCCAGCGATGCCAGTGAGCGGAGTGATTGTTGGCGTTCGCGAAATACGGTGACCAACAATAATCCGCAAATGGCGAAAATAATCAACAGCGGGATCAGCGTGAGCCACAAGCTTTGCTGCCAAGGACTAAATAAGGCTTCAAAAATACTGCCCATGCTAAAGGCATACATCAGTTGCAGCGAAAGTAATGCCAATGCAAAGCCATAGATGAGCATCCGCGCCCTGCGATAATGACGCCCTAACCGATTGATATTAAATAATACTAGGCTAATGACTACGGCAAAAAAACTGGGACCAACATTGAGCAGTTCAAATTTTGCCATCATACCCATCACGCACCAACTTAAGCCAAACGCGAATACAAACTGGGCTAGCCCATGGGCAATTAAGCCCCACAACAACAAGAGAATACCCGCCATACACAGATACCAGTTGAGGCTAAAATCATTGTCGATTACTTCAAATAGTCCCCATGCCACACTGATCAAACCATTCAAACAGGCGGCAAAAGCAAATTGTTCAATAAAAATCTGTTGCCGCGGTAAAAAATACAACCCAATCCCCACGGCTAAATAAATTAAGCCGATAAGTAAAATGACATCTTCTTCACCATGCTCAAAAATGGCACCAAACGCTGCCATCATAAAACTCAATAGAAACAAAGCGGCTATCCAAGCGGAATAAGCCTGCATAGCGGCAATATACCAAGGAACATGCTGGTTTTCTGGCATTTGGGGCGTGTTGACTTTGCCCGCGGCATACAAGGATTGCCACAGTGTTATCAGACTGGATTCACCCGATGCATCAATTGAAGTCGCGCTGTCGGTACATGAACGAGTGATCATTTCGCTGTCCTGTAAACCATTATGGTTGCTCATGTATATCTCCCACACTCTCTTGGGTGGTCATGTCTACAAACTGTGGTTTAAGTTTCCGGCTTAGCTCCCTTAACCAAATACTCAAACCTGTACTTGCCAAAATGATGTAAAGCCCAATAAACAAAAACCCCCCTATGGGATCATTGTCCTCAAACATCAGCCGTGTCAGTAACGCGGCGCCGACGGCAATTAAGCTAAAACCGCCCAAGGCCAAGGGATAGATGCGGGGTAATCGATAACGAAAAATAACGAATCCCAAGACGAGATGAGCCAGATAACCACCCACTATCCCAGTGCTAAAGCCATCACGTTCAAAGAGCTCATCTAGAATCAACCAATTGATTAACCACGTAAAACAGCACATCGCAAACAGTGAACAGACGTATTCTACAATTGGCGCATGCCAGCGCCCCGCGACTTTATGGCCTAAAAGTACAAAAGCGTAATAAAGCGCTAAATTCAAACAAATAAAGATCAGCAGTTGGCCTTGCTCATCCAAGAAGGCTGCCCATAAATGGGCAAAGGAATTCAGAAATATCCCGATACTGAGGTTTAGCAGTCCCACCAGCAGCAGCCACAAACCATCAAATCCCGCCACCCAAGCAAAGGGCAAAATCACTAATGCCCACAGGGCGAATAACTGCCAAGGATCGGCGCCCGTTTGATAGGTTTGCCCCACTAACGCTAATAAGCCGCCCACTAATACGCTCGCGGCCAGTAGCACCCCATTGGCCGCCGTCGCACCAAATCGGCGGTCGTTACTGTGGTTGCTTTGCTTACCGTGGTGACTATGACTGTGACTGTGACTGTGACTGTGACTGTGACTATGACTGTGACTGTGACTATGACGAAGGGAATGGGCAGCTGCAGAAAATGAATTTGCACGATAATAGAGCCAAACAAATGCGGCGATGGCGAGCACTATCGCCACTTCAATAAGGCCAAATTGGGCAAAACGCCCGAGGGATTGCCAATTGTAGGCAAAGAAAAAAATCACCCCACAGGCAAAACTTAACCCACCGAACCAGAGTAATAAATCTGCGATTAAGCCACGCCAGCTCGACGCATCTGGCAATACAGTAACCTGCCGATAAAGCGTATTCGCTTGCTCTTGCGTGATATGTCCCTGCTCACCCCAGTCACACACTTGAGATTTTATTTTGCTCAATGTGAACTCTCCCTTATCTTGTTTGCACTCGCTGAGTATGACCTTTTTGATATTCACTTGATATCGACAGTATTGAGTCCATTACATTGTGTATACTTGTAAAATAAACACTAAGAATAATCAGAATGATCATGATATTAAGCCAATTGAATCGTCTATTCTTATGTATAATCTTAGGGGTTAGCTTATTTCAAACTGCCATCGCCCACGAGAGAACAATACCAAGCACATTACCGATAATTCATGTTGGTGGTTACCCGTTTGCTCCCTATGTCAATCAACAACAAGATGGCCGTTACACAGGCCTTACCCTTGATATCATTAATGCGTTGAATCAAATACAACAAGAAGTACGATTTGAGTTTGTCATCACCAGTATAGAAAACAGATATAAAGCTTATGCTTTAAGCCGTTTTGACATGATATTATTTGAGAACCCCGCTTGGGGATGGCAAAAGATAACCAATCAGTTTATTCCACTCAATTTACGCGATGGAGAGGTATTAATTGCGCTGAGAAAAAAAGCGCAAAACCAACGCTACTTTGATGACTTAACCAACAAGTCAGTCGCTTTTATCAAAGGTTATCATTACCAATTTGCTGACTTTGAGACTAACCCAGACACACTGGCAAAACAATTTCGCCCCTTATTTGTCAGTAACAACAAGACCTCAATCGAAAGTATACTCCGTGAACGTGCAGACATCGCCCCCGTCACCTACTCGTATCTTCAGTACTATCTAAAGCTCAATCCTGAAAATGATCATTTGCTTTTAATTTCAGACTCATGGGACCAAGAATACGACAATGGCATTTTACTGAACCCTAAATCACCGCTGGATAGTAAAAAGCTCTCACATTGGATTCAACTGTTAATAGACAATGGCAAAATAACTGAACTCGCCGCGCAGTACCACCTTAAACCAAAACCATAATTTACTGTTTCAGCTTCAATAACCTTGATTGTTCCAACACAGTTAACGATTTATGCTTCATAAAACACCGATTGACGGTGAAATAAACACAGAGGCATTTTGCTTGCTCTGCTCAGACACATTTGTCTTCCACTGTGGGGCTAATAAAACCCGTTTGCCGTAGATAAAATGCCCCCACAAATCCCAGCACTCAGTGTTCCCATTGGCTTGTGTTTAAATATCAAGCATGCACAGAATAAGCGTTTCAACCCTTGTGGATAATACCCTGAAAAAACAGTTAAATTTCAGTCTAACGAAAAAGGAACCCTTAGGTTCCTTTGCTGCAATCTTTATGATCGGGCGCTGACTCAAGCCTGCGATTACATCGTCGCCATCGTCCAATAATCTAAACGCTTTTGCGGATCGGTTAGCAGTTTTTTACATTCTTCTTTATATTTACCCATTAACGCACCTAAGTTACTTGACCCCCCTAGGCTTTCAATTTGGCTCGCTTTAGCATCGGCAACGGCTTGAGTCACCTCAGCTTCAGAGCGGTATTTCTTGGCCAAATTTTCAGACTCAGTGTTAGCACTTTTTAAACGTTCACCTACAGCCTGCATTTGCGGTGCATTCATCGCCCCAATGGCTTCGGAACTAATTTGATAGTAGGCGGCACATTCAATGGCTTCTTGGCTTAACGCTTTCTCTGCTTCACCAGCCCAAACAACAGTACAGGTACTTAAGACTAGACTACCTAATACTAACCTTTTTACCTGAGTTAACATGTTACTTTTCCTTTTAATCACCATACATAAACCGCCTTAAGCGCTTATTGGACTTTAAGCTCATAGAGATATAAATCTTGGTTATGCACAAATCTCAGCTTTCATATATACCCAAGGTATCTGAATCGTCGAGTTTCAGAGTACCTAGGGTGCTTCAATTCAAGGCGCATCAATGACAGAGCCTGTTCTATTCGTCTTTAGAGTACTGGTGGTCGTTGTCTCAATCGAAATTGCAGACTGTTTTTCACCGTTGGCCACTCGGCATCAATAATCGAATACACCACGGTATCGCGGATAGTGCCATCTTTAAGGATTTTATGATTGC
>JBOFUF010000003.1:0-5814 GCA_051652445.1 Shewanella sp. | reverse complement strand
TGGCTGGACTGAAGCACTGCAACTGATGCCTGTCGGCACTAAGTTAAAATTATTTGTACCACATCACTTAGCTTATGGTGAGCGTGGCGCGGGGGCATCGATTCCTCCTTATTCAACCTTGGTATTCGAAGTTGAATTGTTAGAGATCCTCTAACACTGATTAAACGCCTAAGCCTGTCTTAGGCGTTTTCTTATGGAAGACAAAAAAGATTAAGGAGATAAGCATGAGTGGACATGTGAGAGTGGCAATCGTTGGTGCTGGCGGTCGTATGGGACGCACTCTTATTGAAGCGGCCTATCATCACGACCATATTCTGTTGGGTGCCGCGATTGAGCGTGCAGGCTCAAGTTTGGTGGGTGTGGATGCGGGTGAGCTTGCCGGCGTCGGTAAGCTTAATGTCATTATTATGGATTCGCTCGATTATGCTCCCGATGATTTTGATGTCTTAATTGATTTTACCGCACCAGAGGCCACCCTTGTCCATCTAGATTGGTGTGTGCGCCATCAGAAAGCTATGGTGATTGGCACTACCGGTTTCAATCATGCCCAAAAAGAACAGATCAATGCTTTTGCTGAGCAAACAGCGGTCGTGATGGCGCCGAATATGTCTGTTGGTGTCAACCTCATGTGGAAATTACTCGAACTGGCTGCCGAGGTCATGGGTGATTACACCGATATCGAAATTATCGAAGGTCACCACCGACATAAAAAAGACGCACCCTCAGGCACGGCGTTAAAAATGGGTGAAGTGATTGCGAAAACCTTAGGCCGCGATCTGGAGAAATGTGCCGTGTATGGCCGCGAAGGGATCACCGGTGAACGCGCGCGCGACACCATCGGTTTTTCGACCATTCGCGCCGGTGATTTAGTCGGTGAGCACACGGCGATGTTTGCTGATATCGGTGAGCGTTTAGAGATCACCCATAAAGCGTCAAGTCGAATGACCTTTGCCAATGGTGCAATGCGCGCAGCCGATTGGTTGGTAGACCAAAAGCCGGGCTTGTATGATATGCAGCAGGTATTAGGGTTGAATTAGTTGATATTAAAACGCCAATCTGGCGTTTTTTTTTGCACTCAGTTTTCGATGGCTAGACGGTGTTACATTTTGACTGTAAACTCGCTGAAATTTGTCAAAATTTCGTAAATTAGCGGAAATTGGTATCTTAAAACAATATAAAAGCACTATATTCAGTGGCTTGGCTCTTTATGGAGGTCGCGTTGACAAAGTCTGCCTTACTCGTACTTGAAGATGGAACCGTATTCACTGGCACCGCAATTGGTGCTGATGGACTCTCTGTTGGTGAAGTGGTATTTAACACTTCCATGACAGGATACCAAGAAATTTTAACTGATCCATCCTACTCACGCCAGATTGTAACCTTAACCTACCCACACATAGGCAACACTGGTACCAATGATGAAGATACTGAATCCGATGGGGTTCACGCTTGTGGTCTTATCATTCGTGATCTTCCGCTCATCGCAAGTAGTTTCCGTAATCAACAAAACTTAAGTGATTATCTTAAAGCCAATAATGTTGTTGGCATAGCCGATATCGATACCCGCAAGTTAACACGTATCCTACGTGAAAAAGGTGCTCAAGCTGGTTGTATTATGGCCGGTGTCGAGGTCGATGAGGCTCAAGCACTTGCCGTCGCTAAAGCGTTCCCTGGTCTGAAAGGTATGGACTTAGCAAAAGAAGTCACCACAGATAAAGCTTATACATGGCGCAAAGGGAGTTGGCGCTTAGTGGGCGGCTTACCTGCTGATACCCCTGCAAGTGAGCTGAAGTACAAAGTGGTCGCCTACGACTATGGGGTTAAGCAAAACATACTGCGTATGTTAGTGGACCGCGGTTGCGACGTCACTGTCGTGCCTGCTAAAACCTCGGCCGCCGAAGTGCTTGCGATGGCTCCCGATGGTGTGTTCCTATCCAATGGTCCTGGCGATCCAGCACCATGCGATTATGCGATTGAAGCGATTCAACAAATTCTGAAAACCGATACACCGATTTTTGGTATCTGTTTAGGTCATCAGTTGTTGGCGCTGGCCTCGGGTGCAAAAACCTTGAAGATGAAGTTTGGTCACCACGGTGCAAACCACCCAGTGAGTGATATCGACAAAGGTAACGTGATGATCACCAGCCAAAACCACGGTTTTGCGGCCGATGAAACTACACTGCCTGCCAATATTAGAGTGACACATAAGTCATTGTTTGATGGTTCTCTGCAAGGTATCCATCTGACGGACAAACCTGCGTTTAGCTTCCAAGGTCACCCTGAAGCGAGCCCAGGCCCGAACGATGCCGCCCCGCTATTTGATCACTTTATTGAGTTGATTGAGCAGTATCGTGCAGAAACAAAACGTCAGAACGTCCAGTAGTACGCTAGCTAGGAGAAGAGAGAAGCAATGCCAAAACGTACAGATATAAAGAGTATTCTTATCCTAGGCGCCGGCCCCATCGTGATTGGTCAGGCATGTGAATTTGACTATTCTGGCGCACAAGCGTGTAAAGCGCTGCGTGAAGAAGGCTATCGCGTCATTCTGGTGAACTCAAACCCTGCCACCATTATGACTGATCCAGAAATGGCCGATGCCACTTATATCGAGCCGATCCACTGGGAAGTGGTCCGTAACATTATCGCTAAAGAGCGCCCAGATGCTATTTTGCCTACCATGGGCGGCCAAACCGCACTGAACTGCGCATTAGAACTCGAAGCCAAAGGCGTACTGAAAGAATTTAACGTCGAGATGATTGGCGCGACTGCCGATGCTATCGATAAAGCAGAAGACCGTAGCCGCTTTGATAAAGCGATGAAAAGTATCGGGCTTGACTGCCCGCGTGCGGGCATCGCCCATAATATGGACGAAGCGTACGGCGTACTTGACCAAGTGGGTTTCCCTTGCATTATCCGTCCATCTTTTACTATGGGGGGCTCGGGCGGCGGCATCGCTTACAATCGGGAAGAGTTTGAAGAGATTTGTTCACAAGGTTTGGACTTATCGCCAACCAATGAACTGCTGATCGACGAATCACTGATCGGTTGGAAAGAATACGAGATGGAAGTGGTCCGCGATCGCAACGATAACTGCATTATCGTTTGCGCCATTGAAAACTTCGATCCTATGGGCGTGCACACGGGCGACTCTATCACCGTTGCCCCCGCGCAAACCCTGACTGACAAAGAATACCAAATCATGCGTAACGCCTCGATGGCCGTACTGCGTGAGATTGGTGTTGAGACGGGCGGTTCAAACGTACAGTTTGGTATCAACCCGCAAGATGGCCGTATGGTTATCATCGAGATGAACCCACGGGTATCGCGCTCTTCAGCATTAGCATCAAAAGCAACGGGTTTCCCGATTGCGAAAATTGCCGCTAAGTTGGCGGTCGGTTTTACCCTTGATGAGTTGATGAACGACATCACTGGCGGTCGTACGCCAGCGTCATTCGAGCCTGCTATCGATTACGTTGTGACTAAAGTGCCACGCTTTAACTTTGAAAAGTTTGCTGGCGCCAATGATCGCCTAACCACACAGATGAAGTCTGTGGGTGAAGTGATGGCGATTGGCCGTACTTTCCAAGAGTCACTGCAAAAAGCTTTACGTGGTTTAGAGGTTAGCCGTAACGGTTTAGATCCTATCACTGACATGTCAAAGCCTGAGGCGATGTCGCGTATTCGCCACGAACTGAAAGAGCCCGGTTGTGACCGTATTTGGTACATAGCCGATGCAATGCGGGCAGGCATGGCTTTAGATGAAATCATTAAGCTGACCAATATTGACCCTTGGTTCTTAGTGCAAATCGAAGAGCTGGTTCAGCTCGAAGGTGTTGCCGCTGAAGCAGGACTGGCAGGCTTGGATATCGACTTACTGCGCAAGCTTAAACGTAAAGGTTTTGCCGATGCGCGTTTGGCCGATGTATTAGGCGTGAACGAAGCCGAAGTGCGTAAGCTGCGTGATAAGTTCGACCTGCACCCAGTCTATAAGCGTGTAGATACCTGTGCGGCTGAATTTGCCACAGACACCGCTTACATGTACTCAACCTATGAAGAAGAGTGTGAAGCCAACCCATCGACCCGTGACAAAATCATGGTATTAGGTGGCGGGCCAAACCGTATCGGTCAAGGTATTGAGTTCGATTATTGCTGTGTACACGCGGCGCTAGCGCTACGTGAAGACGGCTATGAAACCATCATGGTGAACTGTAATCCTGAAACCGTTTCAACCGATTATGATACGTCAGATCGCTTGTACTTCGAGCCAGTCACACTGGAAGACGTATTAGAAATCGTCCGTATCGAGAAGCCAAAGGGCGTTATCGTGCAGTACGGTGGGCAAACGCCATTGAAACTGGCTCGTGCCTTAGAAGCCGCTGGCGTACCTGTGATTGGTACCAGTCCAGATGCCATCGACCGCGCCGAAGACCGTGAGCGTTTCCAGCAAGCGATTCAACGCTTAGAGATGAAGCAGCCTGAAAACGATACCGTGACGACGGTTGAAGGTGCCGTGATTGCCGCTGAGCGTATCGGTTATCCGTTAGTGGTGCGTCCATCCTATGTACTGGGCGGTCGCGCGATGGAAATCGTATACGACCAACAGGATTTATTGCGTTACTTCAACGAAGCCGTGAGCGTGTCGAACGCATCGCCTGTGCTGCTTGATCGCTTCTTAGATGATGCGATTGAAGTGGATATTGACGCTGTGTGCGATGGTGAAATGGTGGTGATTGGCGCGATTATGGAGCATATCGAACAAGCGGGTGTTCACTCTGGTGACTCAGGTTGTTCGCTGCCTCCTTACACGCTAAGTCAAGAAATCCAAGATCGGATGCGCGTTCAAGTCGGCAAGTTGGCGATGGAACTGGGTGTTGTCGGTCTAATGAACGTGCAGTTTGCCGTGAAAGATAACGAAATCTATATGATTGAAGTTAACCCACGCGCTGCCCGTACTGTGCCATTTGTGTCCAAGGCGACCGGTGTACCTTTAGCTAAGATCGCTGCGCGTGTGATGGCGGGTCAAAGCTTAATCTCGCAAAACTTCACTAAAGAAGTCATCCCACCTTTTTACTCAGTCAAAGAGGTGGTGTTGCCCTTTAACAAGTTCCCCGGTGTTGACCCACTGTTAGGCCCAGAAATGCGCTCTACTGGTGAAGTCATGGGGGTGGGCGATACGTTCGCCGAAGCCTATGCCAAGGCGCAGTTAGGCGCAACCGCTGAGGTGCCTAAGTCGGGTCGGGCGTTATTGTCTGTGCGTAACAGCGATAAAAAACGTGTGGCTGATTTAGCGGCTAAGTTAATCGAGCTCGGTTATCAAATCGATGCGACTCACGGTACTGCGGTTATCCTAGGTGAAGCGGGTATCAACCCACGTCTAGTGAACAAGGTGCACGAAGGGCGTCCACACATTCTCGATCGGATCAAGAATGGTGAATATACGTATATCGTGAACACTACCGAAGGTCGCCAAGCGATTGAAGATTCTCGTCAATTACGCCGCGGTGCTCTACGTTACAAAGTGAACTACACCACGACCATGAACGCCGCATTCGCCACTTGTATGGCCCATGCTGCGGATGACCGTACCAATGTGACTTCAGTGCAAGAGTTGCATCAACGTATTTTGGCTAAATAAGCCGAAGCGTCAATGCGTACTATCAATACGTACTATCAAGGCCGTATAACTTAGGTTATACGGCCTTATTATTTTCGATTGCGACCAAAATGGACATGTTATGCCCCTTGCCCGTGAGCCTACCACTCAGCTTGATACTTTTATTGCACCGCCTTGCCTCGGGCAAATACGCGTGCTCT
>JBOFUF010000002.1:0-4545 GCA_051652445.1 Shewanella sp. | reverse complement strand
TCTAGGTTCTAGGTTCTACAAACAGATTAAGAGTGAATACTATGTCAACGCAAACAAACACTAAGTCGGGTGTTAGCCCTGTTCAAGTTAATGAGCTGGATTGGCACAAACAGGATGGGCTCATTCCTGCCGTGATCCAAAATCATTTATCGGGCAAGGTATTAATGCTCGGTTATATGGATAAGGCCGCGCTGGAAAAAACCTTAAGCACAGGTGATGTCACCTTTTTCAGTCGCTCAAAACAGCGCTTGTGGACCAAGGGTGAAACCTCGGGGAATACGCTAAAGTTGGTGGCTATCGATAAGGACTGCGATAACGACAGCCTGTTAGTACAAGTGATCCCCAACGGCCCAACCTGCCACAAGGGCACCGAGAGTTGCTGGTTAGATGACAATGCGCACCCCTTTTTGAACAACCTCGCAAGCCTTATCACCTCGCGTAAAGGGCAAAGTGCCGATTCCAGTTACACGGCGTCTTTGTTTGCCCGCGGCACGAAGCGTATCGCCCAAAAGGTCGGGGAAGAAGGTCTTGAAACCGCCCTTGCGGCGGTGACCCACGATAAAGAAGAGCTGGTTAACGAAGCCTCTGATCTTATCTATCACTTGCTGGTATTGCTTGAAGATCAACACTTAAGCCTCAGTGACATCACAGCAAACTTGCTGGCAAGACATCAAAAGGCGCTGCAGAGCAAAGCATAATCTGCCTACTGCTCCTGATGTCTGACTACCGATTTTACCGCTAAACATGCCGCCCGCTTAAATCAAGTCGGCGGCATTTTTTATCACGCAATTGCCTCTAATGCCATTGCCACCCAGGATCAATCAATATATTGCACCTCATATTGCACCTTAATCCTGTGATAAAAAACAATCAAAATACTGTTGTAATGGTTGACAAGTACAGTTCAATTCCCTATGGTAGCCTCCGTTGCCGTTAGGTTATTAAGCCAAGGCATCAAAACACTTATCCGTTTTTACTCAACACACGCTAAGGCAAGTTTTATGTGTTTCACAGCATTTTATACTCCCTATCTGTAGCCGCAATGGATATTGTTTGGGTATAAAATAGGCTCCTCCCCTGACCTTCCATTGTGGCCATATCCTTTCGGATCCGCTGAGCGCCACTGTTTCATTTGCTTAAATCATTTTGTGCTTGAATCATTTCTTCATTGAATTGCATCAAAATCCTTTAAGACAGTTGCTTTAGGATCAAGTCTTTATCTCTTTATCTCTTTATCTCTTTATCTCTTTTCTTGCGACACGCTTTTGAGATCATGTTATGACACAGAATAAAATTTTCGGCAGTTTACTGCTTATCGCAGGCACCACCATCGGCGCGGGTATGCTGGCTTTACCTATCGCATCGGCAGGGCTTGGTTTTGGCACCTCCTCCGCCATTATGCTGATCCTATGGGCGCTAATGGCCTACACGGCGCTGCTAATGGTGGAAATTCACCAATTCGCCCCCAGTGATGCCAGTCTTAATCACTTAGCGCAGCACTTATTGGGTCGTAAGGGCCAGTGGGTCGCCAATAGCGCCTTGATGTTTTTACTGTACGCCCTCTGCGCCGCCTACATTGCTGGCGGCGGCGAGCAAATGAACCAAAAACTAAGCACTTGGCTAGGGCTACGTTTGCCACCGCAGGCGGGCGCAATCCTATTTACCCTGCTGGTTGGTGCCATTGTGGGCATGGGAACCCACTGTGTGGATCTCATCAACCGCGGTCTGTTTGCCCTTAAGTTATTGGCATTATTGCTTATGTTGGCCTTATTACTGCCGCAGGTTGACAGCCCACACTTGCTCGAACTCCCGCTCAACCAAGGCCTCATTATCACGGCTATTCCGGTGATTTTTACCTCCTTTGGTTTTCACGGTTCAATTCCCTCAGTGGTGCGCTACTTAGGCGTTGAAGTCAAAGCCCTGCGCAGGATCATGTTGTTTGGCTCGGCTTTGCCATTAGTGATTTACCTTTTGTGGCAACTAGGCAGTCAAGGCGTATTGAGCCAAAGTCAATTGCTCGAAAACCAGAGTTTATCAAGCTTTATCAATCAACTGTCGAGCGTACTGCACAGTGAATACTTAACTAGCGCTATCAGTCTATTTGCCGATCTGGCCCTTGCGACCTCGTTCTTAGGGGTGAGTTTAGGTTTGTTCGATTTTATGGCTTCAAGCTTACGGCAAGACGATAATGCAACAGGTCGAAGCTTGACTGCGGCTATCACCTTTTTACCGCCCTTGGGTTTTGCCCTCTTCTACCCTCAAGGTTTTATCACCGCGCTGGGTTACGCGGCGATTGCGCTGGTGATCCTCGCCATCTTTTTACCAGTAGCCATGGTGTGGATCCAGCGCAAAACACGAGACGCTGCCAATATGCCAACGGGTTATCGCGTCGCAGGCGGCAAGTTTGCCTTAATGCTCGCCACATTTTGCGGAATCGGGGTTATCGCCGCCCAGATATTGAGCTAGCCCAGATTCACTAACCCAAATTCACTAAGCCAAATTCACTAAGCCATTCACTGAGCCTGAGTTAGTTAACTAAACGCCAGAGTGGTAAACTGCCTCTGATGCTCATGCCTGAGAGTACATATAAAAAGGGGGCGAGGGTCATTTCTCAGTCGCGGGCGATGTTGATAAGGCACTGTTCATTAGGGATTGTTCATCAAGGATAGAAGTTAAACCCAATGCCAACCGACAACCCGTCTCGCCATGACAGTGGAGCCATAACAAAAACCATGCCGACTCAAATCCGTCGTCAATCCCGGCTTAAAAAGACCTTATTGGCGACCGCGTTAACCAGTATTTTGGCGGCAGTGGCGTTGAGCGTTTGGATTGCAAACAGCCAGACTGAACCACTATTCATACGGGCGGCAAACGTTGCCCTCAATAGCATGGACAGCGAACTGATTGACATTAGATTAGCAAAAAGTCAGTTAGCACATTGGCGCATTACGTCTGCCCATCTTAGGGTGCATGATAGCCATATCAGGCTTAATGATGTGAATATTCAGCTAAAGCTTGACTGGCCGCAGAGTTTTGCCGAACTTAAACAGTTTGGCAAAATATCTTACCTCACCCAAAAAATTAGCCACATTTCTACAGGTGATATTGAGGTCGAGTTAGGCCAATCACTGTTTTTACCTAATCAAAATGCCATCGATAAGCAAGGTCCCGCATTGGCCTTAGATATCCAATCATTACCCCTCATCGATATCGGAAAAACCAGCCTAATTTTCAAAGCCCACCATCTCAATACCCAATCTCTCAACGCCAAAAATGACTTGCCCGCTTATCGTTTAGTGATGGACACGTTGAGCCTTAACGGCGCGGGGGAAATCAACAGCGAGTTTAGCCACGCAGGTGAAAGCATTGCCAAACTTAACGCGACACTCGACACCAACAAGTGGCAACTGGCAAGCCAAATTGCACTCGCGCCGCTGCTTGCAAGCGTGCATCAAATCAGCCTGAGACAAACTCAAGACAGTGTGCTGAGTTCGTTAACTGAACTTGATAAAGAGTGGCAAGCGTTAGGAATTGATTTACAAGGCCAATGGGTATCCAACAGCAGTATCACATTAACCTCAGGCGAGGTTATCAGTGAGCATCAGTTAATCGAGCCAACGTTGACCTTTAATCAGTTAGCCGCGCTACAACTTGCGCCTAAATCCGAGCTTGTGTCAAAACCTGAGCTTGTGTCAAAACCCGAGCTAGTTTCAAAACCCGAGATGGTGTCAGAACCTAAGTTAACATTTAAGATTGCCGGACATGTCGCTGAACTTGACCTAAAACTAGAACCCTTTACCTTAGCGCTGAGTCCAAATACAGAGCAGCAGCAACGACTGATGCAGCGGCTCGATGAGGCACTGGCTAAGCCTTTATCTCAGTCAGTATCAGAACCCGTATCTCAACCGATTGCTGAGCAAGAGCCTTATTCGCTAGCGAGTCAAATCGCAACCTTGCTATCGGGGCTAAAAAGCACAGATACCCCAGTGGGAATCATGCTGACATTGCCTGAGCCCCTGCACTATCCGCTGACTCAAATTTCCGAAGATGTGCACTTAGCCAATCCACGGGTGATTAAACTGGCTCGAGTAAAGCTAAACTCGTTAAGCAGTAAGCTAGATATCCAAGTCGATTTGGCCAATATTGGCATCACAACATCAACCGACGCGCTGTCCTTCAAAACAGATTGGCGCCTTAGTTCGAGGCAAACAGGCTCACTGCAATTATCTGATTTGTGGGCAAATCCGCCGCAGGATTTTAGTTGGCATAATAGTCAGTTAACCACAGCAGGCACATTTAACTTAGTTCAGACGCCAAGTTCAACCGATTGGCAATTGATCACTAACGCTATCGAGTCCACGGAACAGACGCCATCCACAAGGCAAACAACCACTGACACGCTGCAGTTCGCCATGGGTGAGCTTAAACATATTAGAGCTCAAGATACAAAGGCGCTTAAGCATACGGAGATTAGCCTTGGTCATATCGCTATCAATGCCCTCGCGCCGCTAAACATCAGCTCACAGCAAAGCACGAAGACCAACA
>JBOFUF010000001.1:0-2294 GCA_051652445.1 Shewanella sp. | reverse complement strand
AAGTATTTGAAGCGACAACTCAGTTTGTTTCTCAATCGCTGACCGTCTCGGCACGCCCAGAATTAGCTAACGCTGGCATTATTGTGTCCGGTGGCCGAGGTATGGGCAGTGGTGAAAACTTCAGCATGTTAGAGCAACTTGCTGACAAACTCGGTGCAGCGGTTGGCGCGTCACGCGCCGCAGTTGACGCAGGCTTTGTGCCTAACGATTTACAAGTGGGCCAAACCGGTAAAATCGTTGCACCAAACTTGTATATTGCAGTGGGGATTTCAGGCGCGATTCAACATTTAGCGGGGATGAAAGATGCCAAAGTCATCGTAGCGATTAATAAAGATCCGGAAGCGCCAATTTTCCAAGTTGCCGATTATGGACTCGTTGCTGACCTTTTTGAGGCGGTTCCAGCGCTCATAACAAGTGTTGATTGATTTTTATGTGATCTGTAGCACATAAAGTGATTTTGCGGTAGCATCTGCTAAGCCGCTTATGCTTTTATGTGCCTCACGCCCGTGTAACGGGTGTTCTTAGAAGTAGAGGTGCACCAAATATGAGTAGTGATCAGTAGGGTGATTCCGTTGATTGATTGCGAAAGGATTGGGTGCCGAAGTGGTTCGATTTATCACGATCAACTGCTGGGGTTGTATCTAATAGGTACAACACTGCCATAGTATTTTCCGATACGGATATTGGGAATTGTTACTATGGAGCGCTACTGATAGGACCGGTGACCTTGGGTATCTATTGCCTTTTTCCACCCGTTCAGTCGCCCTCCATTCGTATTTAACGAAGATAATAATCAATGACAGTTATAAATTATGCCGATTCGGCACTTTCCTTGTTGCCCCCAGCGGTAGCTATTGTGTTGGCGATCTTGACTCGCCGTGTACTACTTTCCTTGGGGTTAGGTATTTTAATTGGTGCTTTATTGCTCAATCAATTTTCGCCTTTAGCAACGGGTGAGTTTGTATTGAATGGCGTTAAAGAACTTTTTTGGAAGGGTGAAGGCCTTAATTCGTGGAACTTATATATTCTCGGTTTCTTAATTGTACTGGGAATGATCACCGCGTTAATTACCGTGAGTGGTAGTGCTCGTGCCTTTGCTGATTGGGCTCGTTTACATATCCGTAATAAACGTGACGCTAAATTATTAACCATGTGTTTAGGTTGCGTAGTTTTTATTGACGATTATTTCAATAGCTTAGTCGTTGGTTCGGTCGCTAGACCGGTTACTGACCGTTATTATGTTTCTCGGGCTAAGTTAGCTTATTTATTGGATTCTACTGCAGCACCTGTGTGTGTTATCTCTCCTGTTTCAAGTTGGGGGGCTTATATTATTGCGCTTATCGGTGGGATATTAACGGCCCATGGTTTTGCTGATACAGGCTATTTGAGTATTTTTATTCAAATGATCCCGATGAATTTTTACGCCATTTTCTCCTTGTTATTATTGCTTTTTGTGGTGTTTATGGGATTAGATGTTGGGCCCATGCGTGAGCATGAACTCAATGCCCTGCGGGGAAATTTATACGATGAATCTAAAGGATTACCCCCTGGGACAAATGCAGATTTACCCGAAGCTGAAACCGGTAAAGTGTTAGGGTTATTCTTGCCGATTATCGTGTTGGTTGCTGCAACCTTGTATTTTATGGTCAGCAGTGGCGCCCAAGTTCTTTCGGCTGAAGGGATTGAATTCAATATTATTTCAGCTTTTGAGAAAACAGATGTTAGTTCATCACTTTTCTTTGGTGCATTAATTGGTTTAGTGATGTCGCTAATATTGAGTTTAATGCAAAGTGTTGAGAAGTTGATGATAGTCAAAGCTATCGTGCAGGGCGCTCGCTCTATGCTGCCCGCGATTTATATTTTGTTATTTGCTTGGACCATCGCAGGCGTGATTGGTCAACTTGAAACCGGTAAATTCATGGCAAGCTTAGCGACGGGTAATATTCCGTTCGCCTTTTTGCCGGCCTTGATGTTTGTGTTAGCAGGCATTACGGCATTTTCGACTGGTACGAGTTGGGGCACGTTCGGGATTATGTTGCCGATTGCTGCTGATATGGCGATGGGAAGCCACACGAGTATGATGTTGCCTATGCTGGCCTCTGTGCTTGCGGGTGCGGTATTTGGTGATCACTGCTCGCCGATTTCGGATACCACGATTTTGTCGTCTACGGGGGCCTGTTGCCATCATATCGACCATGTCGTCACCCAGCTACCCTATGCCCTGATTGCCGCATTGATTAGCTTAACCGGTTATGTCGTACTTGGTTTTACCGAGTCTGTAGTCGCAGGGTTAG